>NZ_REBQ01000084.1 GCF_007692655.1 Halomonas sp. | reverse complement strand
TTCATTTTTTAAGGAACTGACATGAAAACCTGTAGAGCCTTATTTTGCGCATTGTTTCTTATATCTTTTTCCAGCTTTTCGTTTGCCGCTGATTTAGTGGTGATTGGTCATCCTTCAGCGTCTTCTTTGTCTAAGAGTCAGGTAGCAGACATTTATTTGGGCAAAACCCGTAGTGGTGCGCTTTATGACCTACCTGAGGGCAGCGATCTCTACGCCTTATTTTATGAGCAGGCAACTGGACGCAACGTATCTCAAGTGAAATCTACGTGGGCAAGGATTGTCTTTTCCGGTCAAGCGCAAGCACCGTCACAACTGAATGATTCGAATGCCGTCCGTAGTGCTGTAGCAGAAAATCCAAACGCTATTGGTTACATCGAAAAATCAGCAGTCGACGACTCTGTGAAAGTTCTTCTTGAACTGAATTAATAACGATTTAAACGATTGATCGGCCCGCCTAGGGTCGATTTTTTAATTCTGTTGCGCAGGTCTTGACGTGAAAATACGCACAAAAATATGGATGCTGCCCCTCAGCGCAGCCCTAATACTCATGATGGGTATCAGCTTAAACTATCTTGTTGGTAGCAATACCTCTTCGGCCATAGAGCGCCTTAGAGACATTGACAATCCCTACATGATTGAAATCAATGAAATTGATAGATACTTAGAGTCTTTTCGTACACAGCTACAGGCTGCAGCAGCGGAAGGCGACATTGATGCACTTGAAGGGGTCGAATCCCTGAAACAACAGGTTTTTCGCCGTATCCAGAATGTGGCCGGGATTCCCACTAAAGAGAACGTTGCGACCCAACTCAAAGCTAATTTTGACAGCTATCAGTCAGCCGCACTGGGCGCGACACGTGCGATGCTAGGGGAAGGTGATCTGGGTAATTACATCAACCAGATGCAAGAAGCACAATCCAGTCTAACAGAGCTTGTTGATTTGGAGATGGCCAATGCTCTGCAGGTTACCCAAGACCGCCAAGAAGAGGCTAACCAAGGAATAACAACCTCACTTTTAGTCAATTTGCTCACTGGTTTAGCAGTACTGACTGTGCTTGGTGTGTCTTCCTATTTTGTTATCAATGCTGTTTGGCGTGAGTTAGGCGACGAACCAGAGAACCTACGCAAGGCAATGCAGAAGGTGTCCGCAGGCGACCTCAGCACCGAGCTCACCGAAATTTCGAAAGATGAGCACTCTCTCAACATGAGCGTGCAGCAAATGGCGATAACCTTGAGAGGAGTTATTGGCCAGATACGGGAGTCTACTGAATCGATTAGTGCGGCATCATCTGAAATAGCCTCAGGAAACCATGACCTAAGTTCACGCACCGATACGACTGCAGGCCATTTACAGCGTACCGCAGCCGCGACGGAAGAATTGACCGTCACCGTGGGGCAAACGGCATCTTCTGCTCGACATGCAGACCAGTTAGCTTCCACAGCAGCCGACGCCGCTGCTCGTGGAGGAGAAATTGTCGAGCAGGTAGTGGCAAACATGAGTGAGATTAAACAATCATCTCAGAAAATCACTGAAATCATCAGCGTTATAGATTCCATTGCATTTCAAACCAATATTCTTGCGCTTAATGCATCAGTAGAGGCAGCTCGTGCGGGCGAACAAGGACGAGGTTTTGCTGTTGTCGCAGGAGAAGTGCGATTACTTGCTGGACGAAGTGCAGAAGCTGCTAGCCAAATTAAAATGCTAATTGGTACATCAAGCGAAAAGGTAGTCAGCGGAAGCAAACTGGTTGAAGACGCTGGTGTGGCGATGGGAGAAATTGTAAAGGGCGTCAAGCAAGTTACCGATATTATTGGAGAGATTAGCGCTGCAACCAATGAACAATCATCTGGGCTGACTTCCATCAACGTCTCAGTGGCAGAGCTGGACGATATGACCCAGCAAAACTCTGCTTTAGTACAGGAGTCTGCGGCGGCGGCGGCAAGTCTCAGTGACCAAGCTGAAATGCTTTACAAGGTAGTCTCAGCATTCCGTTTGAACCACGAGGACAATCAAATTACGCACTCCCAGATGCCGACGAGATCTCATATGATGGATACGGATACCAAACCCCTCGCTCTACCAAGCATCTAGCGACTCAAAGCGCCGCTCCCCCTTCAAGAGAGGGCTTGTGCCCAACCAAAACAAGCCCTTTGTTAAAGCTCCCCGAAGTGTAGCCAGCCTATCAAAATGCGAAAAGCATGGTGCCCGTGTTTTTGGCTATTTAATGTTCCGGACTGTTGTTGCCCCATCAAAGACGCTTGATTTATTGAGTAAGCACTCGCTTATATGGATAACACCTGACAGCTAAAAATGCCTAACGTGTTTGGCTTTTTTTACAAGCTGACGAGCTTCCTCAACTATACTCTAGCTATAAAGTCGACTTCGCTAATACAGCAAGTGGCCGTTTTTTGTTGGCAGCGGCTCTAGGCTCCATACAGGTTCCAAGCGTCTCAGGCTTTGATTTTTATCCTGCCTGGCCGCTTATCGAAAATTGTGAGTGGGCTCTGAAAAGCTACTTACTCGCCACTTCCTTTTTCAGAGCCTCCCTCAGGGCCGTTA
>NZ_REBQ01000014.1 GCF_007692655.1 Halomonas sp. | reverse complement strand
TTTTCTGAGCTGCCTGAGCGGCAGCGCACTAGAGCATATCAAAATTAATGTATTGATTGTTAAAGAGCTTTAGCCGAAAAAAGCGGTATCACCCTTTCTGGAGCGATACCGCTAAGTGGTTGATTATTGGTCACCTATTTTCATGCTGAAAAAAAGGGTCAAAACCACGGCACAGTAGCGTTACTGCTTAAACCATAGTGGTTAAACGCACCCGGCACCGAGCTTTCCTGAGGCTTACTGTGCTCAATAAAGAGGCTGAATCGCTGCTGGGTAGAGCGGCTATTGATCTGAACAAAGGGTAGCGCTATACGTCGCGCCGCGACTTTGGCGTAAATGTTCCGCGCCTCATCTTCTGAAATGTTATGCCGCTTGGCATAGCGTTTGGCACGGCTTTCGCTCCCTGTATTGAACTGCTTCCGAGCGACATTAATATGCTGCGCATTCGCGGGAGCAGCGATTACCTCACTCACCTGGGTATGATCACGCATGCCCGTTAGCCAGTCTGCACTCATTAGCTGCTGCAAACGCGCTTGAGTACCATGCAAGCGAAGTTGGTCACCCAACGTGCGAGCGCGCACACCATGTTTATATCCTGGAAAACTGACGCCAATGTCAGCGGCTTCTAGATCAAACAACGCCCGGTGCAGCTTGTTATAAAGCGCGCCCATTAACATTGCCGGGGCAAAGTCAGGGTCGGGCCTTAGGCGGATATCAATGTAGTGGTCCATGGTTTACCCCGCTTCGCCAAACACACCGCCGCGAATCAGGGTCGCCATAACAAAGTGCTGGTCTTCCTTAGAAGGCACTTGGTCTTTAATCATCCAGTTATCCAGCAGTGAGTAGAAATCAGCTTTCTGCTTGGGCTGGCGGTACGCTTTGCCCTGGGTGGTCACTGAGCCATATGGCTCTACGGCGATAGGTCCAAGGTCCTCATCGTTTTCATTGGGGTACCAAGTGTCGATGGTACGAATGGCATTACCTAGTTTCTGCGAGTGAATACCGGCAATATTGCTGACGTGATAAAGCGTTTTGCTCTTATCACCCCGGCCCCGATCAAGAATCAGCTCTTGGGACGGGAACACTTCTTGGCCACTGCCCACGCGCACATAGGCGACCACTTCAAGCAGTAAGTGCTGCTCGCCCGCCAGCGCTTGCGCGATAACACCGGCGAGTTCTTTAAGCTCGGCGGTGTCTTCGAAAGCCCGTAACGAGAGCGTCAGCGCATCAAACGTCCACTCTTTAGTGGCTTTGCCCTTGGCCAGTTGGCGAATGCTGACCTCTACTTGCTCTGCACCCATGCGGTTGCGCCACAGAAAGCGCCCATTGGCGAGGTTATTGGCATAGCGATGCGCCAGCTCGCCGAAGCCTTGCGCTTGTTTATACTCGGCAACGGCCTGTTCCAGCTTGGCTTGGTACTCAGCGTTATTACAGGCCGAGGGCGTTCCGGCGCCAGCTAACACACGCAGCGTAAAGCGAGCCACCAGCGTGTCTGCATCGTGGGGCAGCGTAGCGACATCTACCGTTTGCAGGTTGGGGTTTTCAATTGCGGCATCTAGCTTGGCAGGATCTTGGTCTTTGGCCTTCAAGCGGTTTGAAATAGTGCCGCGCACTGATTTTTCACGCACTGCTACCGGCTGCCACTGCTGTTCATCTTCCCGCTTCTCCCAACTGCTGGCATAAAGCAGCGCGTCAGAAGGATCAAGCTTGCGCTCAAAGGCAAGGACGGAAGCGGTTTTGAGGGTATCGTTTTTAGCCATGATAAAGCTCCTGGTTTACTGGGCAGTGGCGCGAAGGTGGTAATCGTTATTAAGTCGGTAAAGTCCCGCTTCTTCGTCGTTATCAACGTACCAAAGCAGGTCTTCAGGTTGCTTCATGCGGTGGGGGCTGACCCATTCACCTATGGAGTAGAGGCTTTCGACAAAGCGGAAATGGGTCTTGGCATCCCGTGCGTTAGCTACTTCTCCTGGCTGGAAAAGATCGGAAATAGCGCCATAGCCCACCGGAATCGGTACTAGCCAGCCACGATAGGGGCGCTGTGCCTGCCAGACGGGCTTCTCGTTAGATTCACCTTCATTTTCCAGGGCGCAATAGTGGTTGAGTCGTGAAAGATCGAGCCACGCATCCAACAAACTGGCTTCTGGATTTTGCTGTTGCAGCGTTTGGTGATGTTGGGTGAGGTAATCATCGCGCAGGGTTAGTGCAAAGCCAGGCAGCCAGCGCCGCTTTAAGCGAGCGAACTGCTTTTGCCGTGCTTCTTCATCGTCGTCAAGCGTGACCCATTGCGGGCGCTGTTTATGGCTCGGCACGTCGCGGTTAGGGATGACGCTGCCACCGGCAATACGCATACCTGCAACGATCTCGCCGATTTGTTTGGCAATATCTTCATGCTCACTTTCTGCCGCAGCTGTATCTATTGTGAAAATCAGCGTGATATCAAGATGGACACGCCCTTCTTCCACAATCGCTGCCGTGCCGCCGGTTTTATCCACCGGATTACGGGTTAGGTGAAAGCCCCGAATATAGCCGCCTTCAGTGGCCTGAGCTTCGAAGTCGTGGCAAATAAC
>NZ_REBQ01000061.1 GCF_007692655.1 Halomonas sp. | reverse complement strand
CAACGGCAAAAAATCGTTGTTCATATACATACCACCTCGCTGCCAAGCGTTTTAGGAAACCTTTGATTATTGTTAGCGTCAGCCGAAGAGTTTGACCCAGCCCAATAGTCCCCAGGTGAGACCGGCAGTAATCAGTGACAGCATTACCGCTGCCGAACCAATGTCTTTCGCCCGCCCGGAAAGCTCGTGGTGTTCAGTACCAATACGGTCGACCACATTTTCGATCGCACTGTTAAGCAGCTCAACGATCAGCACAAAAAGTAAGCTGCTGACCAGCAGTAACCAGCTCACAGGGCCTTCGCCAATCCACCACGCTAGCGGCAACATGATCGCGGTAATACACACTTCTTGACGGAAAGCCGCTTCGTTTCTGAATGCCGCTTTTAAGCCTTTCCAAGAATAACGTGTGGAATGTACTAAATGCGTAAATCCGGTATGCCCAGGTTTCATGCACGTTGCCTCACCTTGCGAGCGTTAAGTTAATTCAGTTGGCTAAAATCATCGCATCTAGATCCAGTGACAAGGGATCCAGCACCTCAGGCCAGCTTAAGTAAGGCGTACTGCTAGTGCCATTCACCATGACGCTAAATACTCCCCAACGCCCCTGCGCAGTGCGGAAATATCCCGCTGCTGCGCGCACGGCAAACGGCTGATTCAGCGTACCGGTTTTCAGCATGACATTGTTCTGAAACGTGGGTGAACCACGCCGTATAAAGCGCATCACGCCGTTTGCTGGGGATTGAAAGGACGCCACAAAGCTTGGGAACAGTGAACTCTGTTGGAACATATGCTCCAACATCACGTTAACACCCTGGGCAGAGGTACGGTTTTCAGTGGTTAGCCCACTACCACTATACATCGTTAACGGCCCATGCCCTGGCAGATTCTGAGCATAGCTTTCAATGGCCTGACCTGCTTGTCGCAGCTGCGCCTGAGGGGTGTCCACCAAGTCCAGCGCCAACACGTCAGCCATATAGTTATTGGAGTAATTCATGATGCGTAGCAACAGCTCTTGTAACGGCTGACCATCTACCGCCGCCAAGCGCCGGGCATTGCTGGGCGGCCGTGTGGAACTGACTCGCCACGGCTCTCGCACCTGAATACCAGCCTGCTCCAACATTCCCATCAACACTTGCGCGGTTTTGTCGGCTGCATCGCCGGCACCCCGATAGATATCCTGGGCGTTAGCATTGGTTGAAATTTGCCCCGTTAGGCGCATAACATCGCCGCGCTCATCGGTAATCCGTTCAGCGCTAATTTCAGTCCCACTGTTGGCTGGGCGGGTTACTACCTGATTATCGATATTGATCAGCGACGCTTGGCTATCACACAGGCCCACACGGGCAGGCTCACCGGCACTGGCCGCTGGCGCGACATTAACGCACCAGCTGCCAAAATTAACCCCTGCCGAAGAGAGTGGCGCACTATAAGCGTTGGCGACCCGTGTGCGGGCATTACAACGGTCAGTGGTAATACACTCCACCGGGCCAAAGCGCCACTGGCTGACAACTAGCGCACCATCCACTTCACGCACCCCTGCTAGGTGCAAGCGCTGGACCAGACGCCAGAGGTTTTCAGTAGTCAGCCCAGGGTCACCACCTCCTTCAAATACCAGGTCACCACGCAGCACCCCGTTATCAACATTTCCTGCCGTCACCAATTGACTGGTAAAGCGGTGTTGAGGGCCAAATCGCTCGAGCGTGGCAGCTGCCAAGTAAGCCTTAGTGACTGACGCTGGTGATAGCTGTCGTTCAGGGTTCAAGCTAGCTAGCACCTCGTCTGCATCCAACAGTCGCGCCTCAGCACTGATTGAAAAGCCTTTATCCTGCAGTTGGCTCAAACGACTAAAATCGGCAAACAGTGTTGAGCTGGCACACAGCGCTGCCGTAGCGAACCCGGCTACCAGCGCGCGGCGTCTTACACGCCCAGAGGCAAAAAAAGAGCCGAGAAAAGAAGCATGCAGAAAATCCATTACGTTAATCTACCTCAGTGCATATTCATTATAGAAAACATCATGTTAGAAAGCAGCGCCGCTGCTATTTACACTCACTATCCGTCAATAAGGGTTATGTCCGCTCCAGCTCAGCGCGTAAACACCACAGCGATTGACCGCTTTGCGCATACTTAGCTTCAAACGGGGTCAGATAGTTCCCTTCAGGGGTAATCTCACTAACGCTAGCCTGTCTCCCCGTTACCTGTGCCACTGCCAGGGCAAACTCTTCAACGTAAATTGACCAGTTAGAGCGCAGCTCAAGGCATCCGCCAAGTGCCAACAGTGTGGGGAAAACTGCATGGCCATGCCAGCGCATTTTGAGATGACCTGCTTTGGGGTATGGGTTGGGATAAAGCAGATAGTGGCGTTCCGGCGCCCAGCCAGCCTGGTGGGCTAAGCGCCAGAAATCGACAAGATCAGCCCTTATTAACAGCGCGTTTGACGGCAGCTCCCCGTGCTTGCGGGCCAGTCGATCCTCGCTGCGATCAATACCAATGACCGCGTGGTTAGGGAACTGCGCAGCCAGTTGGCGTGTCGATACGCCCACGCCACAGCCAGAATCAAGAATCAAGGGTGAATGGCGGGCCTTTAACCACTCGGCCGCCAGCGTAAACGTCTGCTGTGTGTGCTCGGCGACCGGTTTGCGTAGTGGATGCGTTAATGCTCTGCTCACTCGGCGCGACAGATCCTGATGCGGACCTGGCTGATTAGACATTACTGGTCGAGAATTATACTGCATGCCATCTCTCGGCTGAAAAACGTGATTCTATCAGTCTCGAACGCTTGCGGCATGACGGCGTTATGCGGCCGGTGCTATGATCACGCCTGACATACTTATTATCGTACTTATTAAGCGCATGGTAACGTGCCTATTCTGCTCGTTATGATTGCCAATAATTGTTATTACCACCACCGTATTACGAGGAACCCGGCTTGTCACACTTACCGGTGATTGTCGGCATGGGCGGCATCAATTCCGCTGGCAGAACCTCTGGCCATCAGGCCTTCCGCCGCACCGTGCTTGATGCCCTTTCTGCTGACCAGCAACGCCAGACACTGGAAAGCTTAGCGGCGCTTATGCGCCTGGTTGAGCACTCCGAAAAAGGCTGGCACGACAGCACCGGCCAGCCCGTCGACGCCCCGGCTCAATCGTTGCGCGATCAGGTACTGAACCACACCCTGATCCGTCGTAATGAAGATCCGCGTTTTCTCGACCCTGGCCTACCGTCTAACCGCCAAGCGAGTATGCAGTTTGCCGAACCGCTGCGCTTTACCCTGCGCCGCCGACAACTGCCCGAACATCTGCCCACTGACTGGCAGGTGCGAGATATTGATGCCCGCGAGGTAGAGGTTAGCGTGCCTGCGGGAGTACTCGAAGTGCTGTTACCCGACGCCCAGATTCCCAAAGTGCGTGCAGCAGCCCAATTGCCCAGCGGTTTTGACCCTGCAAGCCTTTATCGCAGCGTGCACCATCCACGGGGGCTATCGCTGGCGATATTTGGGGCCAGCGACTGCTTGGGTGCCAGTGGTTTATCATGGGAGACACTGCGCCAGCAGCTTAACCCGGATCATATTGCCGTGTATGCGGGCAACTCCATCGGCCAATTAGACGAACAGGGCTGGGGCGGCTTACTTAAAAGCCTAGTCAGCGGCCAGCGCGCCACCTCTAAGCAAATGCCGTTGGGCTATGGTCAAATGCCCGCTGATTTTTTAAATGCTTATGTGCTGGGTAGCGTTGGCGGCACTGGTGCAGCGCTAGGCGCCTGCGCTAGTTTTCTCTACAACCTGCGTTTGGGCATTGATGATATTCGCGCCGGACGCCGTCGCGTTGTCATGGTAGGTACCGCAGACGCCCCGATCACGCCAGAAATTATCGAAGGCTTCCGGGCCATGGGGGCGCTGGCAGACGATGCTGGGCTAAAAGCACTGGATGCGCTGGAACTGCTTACCGACGCCGATTACCAGCGCGCCTGCCGCCCTTTTGCACGCAACTGCGGTTTCACCATGGCAGAGGCGAGCCAGTTTGTGCTGTTAATGGATGATGCCCTAGCGCTGGAAGTGGGCGCCGATATCCTGGGTGCAGTGCCGGAAGTGTTTGTGAATGCCGACGGTTACAAGCGCTCAATCTCGGCGCCAGGCATTGGTAACTACATCACGCTGGGTAAAGCGGCTGCATTTGTACGCGACATGCTGGGTGAGAAATCGCTCCAGGAGCGCAGCTTCTTACATGCTCACGGCACCAGCACGCCAAAAAACCGTATAACGGAATCTCACGTATTCGATGAAATTGCTCGCGCTAACGGCATTAGCGCTTGGCCCGTGGTAGCGATCAAAGCCTTTATCGGCCACTCCCAAGGCACCGCCGCCGGTGATCAAATGGCAAGCGCTTTAGGCAGTTTTGCTCACGACCTGCTGCCAGGCATACCGACGCTGGATGCTGTCGCTGACGATGTTTATGCTGATCGGCTAAGCTTCTCTCGAACGGCACGCACCTTTCACGCCGACGCCGCCTTTATCAATGCCAAAGGCTTTGGCGGCAACAATGCCACCGGTGTGGTGCTCTCCCCTGCGATCACCGAGCGATTGCTTATTCAGCGTCACGGAGCAACGGCAGTAGACGCGTGGAAAGAGCGCCGCGAGAGCGTTCGCGAAGCGGCAGCCGAATTTATTGCTCAAGCCGACCGGGGCCACTACGCTCCGCGCTATCAGTTTGGCGAAGCGGTACTTGAGGGACCAGAACTCGATATACATGCCGATCGAATTCATATCCCTGGCTATCGCCATGCCGTCTCGTTGCACAGCGACAATCCGTTTGGGCGCCTAGACGAGGAAACGTCGGAATGAGTACAGCTAAAGTGAACATTGCCGTCTACCCCGGCACCTTTGACCCCATCACCAACGGCCACTTCGACCTGATTGAGCGCGGCGCGCGTATGTTCGACAAAGTGGTCATTGCCGTAGCGGCAAGCCCAGGCAAAAGCCCCAGCCTGGACCTGGAAACCCGCATGGCCCTGGCGAAACAGGTGTGTGCATCGTTACCTAACGTAGAAGTCATCGGCTTTTCAACCCTGCTCACCACCATGATGCACGAACAGGGGGCGACCATTATTCTGCGCGGCCTGCGCGCCGTCTCCGATTTTGAGTATGAGTTACAGCTTGCCAATATGAACCGTGCGCAGAACCCTGAGCTTGAGAGTGTGTTTTTAACCCCAGCGGTCGAAAATTCGTATATTTCATCCACCATTGTGCGTCAAATCGCCAAACTCGGCGGTGACATCTCTACACTGGTTCATCCACAGGTCGCCGAAGCGCTGCGTAAGCACTACACTAGCTAGCCAACGCCATCCGCGAGGTATGCCCATGGCCCTGATGATTACCGACGAGTGCATTAATTGCGACGTCTGCGAGCCCGAATGTCCCAACGATGCTATCTCTCCAGGCGAGGAGATTTACGTCATTGACCCCAACCTGTGCACCGAGTGCGTCGGTCACTTTGACGAGCCCCAGTGCCAGCAGGTCTGCCCTGTTGACTGCATCCCCCTTGACCCTGAACGCCATGAAACCCAAGAGCAATTGATGAAGAAGTACCGCATCATCACTGCCGCCTAATGCGAATTTGGGCCTTAGCCTGGCCAATCATTTTATCCAATATCACCGTTCCGTTACTCGGGCTGGTGGATACCGCCGTGGTCGGTCATCTGCCCGACTCCCGCTATCTAGCAGGCGTTACCTTAGGAGCCACGCTCTTTAGCTTCCTCTATTGGGGCTTTGGCTTTCTGCGCATGGGTACCACAGGACTGGTCGCTCAAGCCATGGGGCGTGAAAGCGACAGTGACGTACGCAACCTGCTGGGGCAGTCATTGATCATTGCGTTTGGCATTGGCGCCCTGCTAATTGTATTTGCTTCCCCCTTGATTACGTTAGGTTTGTGGCTGCTAGACGGCAGTGAGGTGGCGACTGACTTGGCGCGTGAATACGCACATATTCGCTTGTGGTCCGCGCCAGCAGTGCTGGCCAATTACGCCATTTTAGGCTGGTTTTTAGGCCAGCAAAACTCCCGCGTCACGCTGATGATTTTGTTGCTTACCAACAGCGTTAATATCGTGCTGGATATATGGTTTGTCGTAGGACTGGGGATGACTAGCAACGGCGTGGCCTGGGCCAGCGTCATCGCCGACTACAGCGCCCTGGCATTCGGCGGCTATCTTGTGCTGCGTCAACTAGCCCAATTAGAGGGCCACTTTTTGCGCGAGCGCCTGCTGGCACTAACCGCCTACGCCGCCCTGTTTAACGTTAACGCCAACCTGTTTGTACGCACCCTTGGGCTGCTGTTTGCCATGGCGTTCTTTACCGCCCAGGGGGCGCGCCAGGGGGACACTGTGTTAGCCGCTAACGCCGTGCTACTGCAGTTTATTATGCTGATCAGCTATGCTCTGGATGGCTTCGCCCACGCCGCCGAATCGCTGATTGGGCGCGCCTACGGCCGTAAAGATTGGGGCGAATTCGCCGCGACTGTTCGCGCTGCGGCACGCTTTTCATTTTGGACGGCGGGTGCTGCTGCCCTACTGTTTGCACTAGGCGGTAACGCATTGATTGCGCTACTCACCGGCCTTGAAGAGGTACGTACTACGGCAGCGCTCTATTTACCGTGGATGGTCGCCATGCCATTGATTGCGGTGTGGAGCTATCTACTCGATGGGATATTTATTGGCACTACCGCCGTGCGAGAAATGCGTAACAGCATCTTTATAGGCCTTGCCGCGTATCTGCCTGCATGGTGGTTCTCCCAGGGGCTTGGCAACCATGGGCTCTGGCTAGCGTTTATGCTGTTTACCCTCGTTAGATCGGCGGTGCTGATTTACTACTATTATTTTCACTACCATCGCCGCTACCGTCTTACTCGCTAGCGCTCACATAGTCACGTTTGGCAATAACGGCATTATCGTGAGATCAAGTGTGTGTCTTCAACGTGAAAAACCCTGCACTCCCCCGTATATTAGCCATGTACTTGCACTTCATATGTACTTCCAGGCCTTGCTTAGCCACTTCCTAATAATGAATAAAGAGAGCATCCCATGCTTAAAATGATCTCAAAACCAGCGGTCAAGCTGGTGGAACGCTATCTGCCAGACCCGTATATTTTTGTGCTATTGCTGACGTTAATCGCTTCGGTCGCAGCGATTGCCATTGAGCGTCAAACGCCGTTGGCGGTGCTGCGCTTCTGGGGTGATGGCTTTTGGGGGCTACTGACGTTCTCGATGCAGATGCTGCTGGTACTGGTGACTGGCTTTATGCTGGCAAGCTCTCCGCCGGTGAAACGCATCTTGCAAAAAATAGCGAGCACCGCGAAAACACCCGGTGGCGCCATTATTCTGGTGACGCTGGTGTCATTAGCGGCTAGCTGGATCAACTGGGGGTTTGGCTTAGTTGTTGGTGCACTGTTTGCCAAAGAGCTAGCCAGGCTGATTCGCGTCGACTACCGACTGCTCGTTGCCAGTGCCTACTCAGGGTTTGTGGTTTGGCATGGCGGCTTAGCGGGCTCAATTCCGTTGACCATCGCTACCGAAGGGCACTTTTCTGCAGACCAAATCGGCGTGATTAGCACGGGTTCAACCATTTTCGCCTTCTTCAACCTCGCGATTGTGGTCTGCCTGTTCATCTCCATCCCCTTGGTCAATCGCATGATGTTGCCGGATGAGAAAGACAGTGTTTATGTCGATCCTAAGGTCCTTGAAGACGAGCCTGAGGCGGTAGGCCGCATAACTCGCCCCGCTGAGCGCCTTGAAAACAGCATGACCCTTGCCTTGCTTGTTGGCGTTCCAGGCCTGCTGTTTTTGCTTGACCACTTCCTGCTGCGTGGCGGCAGTTTGAACCTCAACGTGGTCAATTTTATGTTTCTGTTTTTGGCCATTGTGCTGCACCGCACGCCGCGTAACCTGCTCAACAGCTTGAACGAAGCGATTAAAGGCGGCGCAGGCATTGTCATTCAATTTCCATTTTATGCGGGCATCATGGCCATTATGGTGCAGTCCGGACTTGCAGAAAGCATGTCCGAATGGCTGGTCTCGTTTGCCACTGCGACGTCACTACCGTTCTGGTCGTTCCTAAGCGCAGGCATTGTGAACTTGTTTGTACCTTCCGGCGGTGGTCAATGGGCCGTGCAAGCACCGGTAATGCTACCTGCCGCCGAAGCCTTGGGGGCGGACATTTCCCGCGTGGCCATGGCGGTTGCTTGGGGCGATGCCTGGACTAACCTACTGCAGCCGTTCTGGGCTCTACCGGTACTCGCGATTGCCGGGCTTAAGGCCAAAGATATTATGGGCTTCTGCCTGATCCAGTTATTCATTACCGGCGCTATTATTTCAGTCGGGCTCGTCTGGTTCTAAAACAGGCAGCTCTTAATCGGCCAACCACTGCCTGCCTCTCAGGTTGTTAACCTTTGGGGCAGGCAAGTACACAGAGAAGGAGTGCTGTATGTCAGACGCTGACATGAGCGAAAACACCGCCCTACCTGGGCAGCATACGCTTTCCATGACGGTGCTGATGACACCCGACATGGCCAATTTCAGTGGCAAGGTTCACGGGGGTGCTATTCTTAAAAAGCTTGATGAGGTCGCCTTCGCCTGCGCTAGCCGTTACTCAGGTCACTATGTGGTGACACTGTCGGTAGATCAGGTGCTGTTCAAACAGCCGATCCACGTGGGTGAATTGGTTACGTTTCTAGCCAGTGTCAATCACGTTGGGCGCTCATCAATGGAGATCGGCATCAAAGTAGTCGCCGAAGATATTCGTAACAAGCTGATTCGACACACCAATAGCTGCTATTTAACCATGGTCGCCGTGGATGCTGATGGCAACCCAGCTCGTGTCCCCCCGCTTCTTTTGGAAACGCCACTGCAAAAGTTGCGTTTTGAAAAGGCAGCCCTGCGCAAGAAATTACGTAAGCAAGCGGAGAAAGCAGAATTGTTGACTCAGCAACACCACCAGTCACAGACCCAGTAAAGCTACAGTCGCATCAACCAACGACAAGGAGTTCGTATGTCCGTCAGGGAACGCTACCCGCGCCTGCCTAAAGCGGTTGAATTTGCGCATATTGGCTGGGATTTTTTCATTCTGGCGCTTGTGGTGATCAACCTTGGACTACTGATTTTTGATTCACTTTTTCTGCTCAACCCTATCAACCAAAGCATTGCCAATATTGCGCCCGGTTTTCATGCGTTCTATGACGATACTATTCATAGCCGATTTTTCCGTATTGACTTAATATTTGTAGGCTTCTTTGTCGCTGATGTCCTGCTCGGTTGGTTAGCGGCCATCATTGAGCGGCGCTACCACCGCTGGTTCTTTTACCCTTTTGTACACTGGTATGACGTGCTCGGCTGCATTCCTTTAGCAGGCTTCCGCTGGCTACGTATACTGCGTGTGTTCTCGCTGATCAACCGCCTGCACCGCTTAGGCATGATTAACGTTACCCGTTGGTCTGCCTATCAATTTGTCGCTAAATATTACGATATTTTATTGGAAGAGCTTTCCGACAGAATTGCGCTGCGCCTACTGGGCAATGTGCAGCAGCAGATACAGGCTAACGATTCATTTACCGAGCGAGTCGTTGAGCGGGTTGTGATGCCCCATAAAGCACAGTTGATTCACGAAATCACCCAACGCTTAGAAGAGACCGTCGGCAAATCCTACCAGCGTAATCGTGCCGATATTATGGCCTATATCAGCGAGCTGGTTGGGCGCACGTTACGCGAAAGCCCTGAGATACAGCGCTTGCGTCGCCTGCCCTTAGGCCAGCCAGCGGCCAGTGCCATGGAGGCGTCACTCAGTGGTGTTGCTCAACGGCTGGTTGATGAGTTGGCTCTGGGCATTCACTCTGAGGAATTCCGGCAACTGGTTGAGCGAACCGCAGATAGTGGCTTTGAAACGTGGCTGACCGTCGATGAAGGCAGTCACCGTGTCACCGAGCAGGTGCTGTATGACATCCTTGAGATGATCAAGGAGCAGGTGAATCGCCAGCGCTGGAAAGATCGCTACGAATAACCTTCTATATCGTTACGGGCGCCAACGGTGACTGCTTCAAACAGTCGCTAATAATGGTCAATGCTTCGATCAACACTTGCCGATCCTTGGCCGCGCCAATGCATAGTCGTACCGCTTGTGGCGCTGGCGTGCTACCGACACAAAATGGCTCTGCACTCGTCACTATAACGCCAAGCTGTGATAGCCGCCCACACAACTCTGCGGCTCGCCGCCCTTCTGGGAGGGTGAGCCAAACGTTACTACCCTGTGGGCGGCCACTTAATGTGTATCCTTGCAAACTCTCAGCGGCCAATTGTTGACGTGCCGCTAGCTCTTTGGTCTGCCAATCAAGCAACGTATTCGCCGCTGGCTGATTGATCCAATGGCATACCAGTTCAACCATGAGCGGCGGCACCATCCAGCTTTGCGCGCGAAGCCCAGCGGCAAGTCGCTCATGTAGCAGCTTTGGCGTGCGCAATACGCCAATACGTAGCCCACCGGCCAACACCTTCGCGGTGCTAAAGATGAACAGCGTGCGCTCCGGCGCCAACAGATATAGCGGAGTACCACGGTCTTCAACCGGCAGGTACTGCACCCCATCTTCGATCAGCAAAATATCATAACGCCTTGCTAGTGCCACCAATTGCTCACGGCGCTGCTCACTTAAACAAACCCCCGTGGGATTATTCTGGTCCGGCGTAATATAAATAGCGCGGGGAGGCTGGCGTGCGCACTGCGCCTCAAGCTTATCCATGCGCATTCCATCACTATCCTGACCGATGCCCACTAACTTGAGATGCGCTTGCTGTGCTGCACTAATCGCTCCCGGGTAGGTTAAGTCATCGGCGGCCACCAGCTCACCTGGGCTTAACAACGTACTGAGTACCAAACTGATACCGTGCTGACCACCTTGTGTGATAAGCAGTTCATCGGCCTTCAGAGGCATGCCCAACGCACTTAGCCAGTTGGCAAGGGCATCCCGATGCTCTCGACGCCCCTGCGCTTCTTGATAAGCCACTCCGCGTGCTACTGCAGCCTTTGATTGACTAAGAGAGGCCAGCGCTTCACTGAGAGAAGCCTGTCTCAACGGATGGGGAGGAGGGAGACTGAGGCTTAAATCAATAATATCTGTTGTATCGTCTGCACAAGCCATTGAACTAAATGCGTTATCTTCCGCTATTTTCTTTACATAAGTCCCACTACCGACTCGTGCGGACACCCAACCATGGCGCTCGGCTTCAGCATACCCCCGGGTTACCGTACCAGTGGTCACGCCTAATGCGTCCGCCAAGCGGCGCTGAGGCGGCAAACGCTCTCCGGGCATTAATGTGCCTGCGACAATGGCAGCCTCTATTGCCTGCGCAATAGCACGGTAGCGAGGACCGCTAAACGTCTCAATAGATGGCACCCACATTGTCATGGTGACAATAAAACCTTTGACGTAAATTTAATGCTCATTATGCTATCAAAATACGCAACATAACAATCTTTACTCAAAATTGTATGGATACAATAAGATGAACACTGAATGGTTAATACTGGGCCCAGCCGCTCTTTATATGATGTCGATGACCCTCACACCTGGGCCAAATAACATTATGCTCACGGCTTCTGGGGCTAACTTTGGTTTTCGGCGTACGCTGCCGCATATGTGGGGGATTTTAGGCGGCTGCTTTTTACTGTTTGCAGGTATTGCGCTGGGATTGGGGGTGCTGTTTGAAAACTACCCGGCGATTCAACATGCGCTGCGCTGGCTTGGCAGTGGGTATCTGCTTTTTTTAGCCTGGAAGATTGCCAGCGCGCCGCCACCTAATCTTAGCGTCCAGGAGCACAGCATACCGCTTACCTTTTGGCAGGCGGCGGCGTTTCAGTTCGCCAACCCTAAAGCCTGGGTAATGGGGCTGGCATTAATGGCCGGTTTTTTGCCAGAAAGCGGCCCACCCGTGTTTAATGCGCTGGTACTGGCAGGCTTTGCGGAAATGGTAGCGCTGCCCTGTATTGCGCTGTGGGCAGCCTTCGGTAGTGCGATTGGAGAGAGGATCAAAACCGCCGCCGCATGGCGGGCGTTTAATATCACCATGGGCATATTGACCGCCGCCTGCGTCGTGCTGATCCTACGCTAAGCAGTTGGCTGCTTTAGTTTTTAACCGCAGCGAAGATCGTTAACCACATCTTGATCATCAAGATGAATATTCAGACGATCTGGGCGATGATCCATGGTAGCCATGTCGCCAGGGCGTAGCACTCTCACTTGGGCTGCGTTGCTGTCACTTTGCCACTGCGACACATTAGCCTCATCAAACTGTTCGCCAATAGCGTATTGAATGGTGTCTAAATCACAAGCATCGACTTGGTTTTGCTCTTCGCTAGCCCCGTTTGAGGTTACCGTGGGCGGCGGCGGCGCAGCATCCACGTCATCGCCAGCAGGAGATATTGGCATTTGAGAGCTAGCGCAGGCGGCGAGTAATAACGTTAAGGCACTTGCGATGACGACGCTAGACAGGGAAAAGCTGGGCCTCATTCCTTGAATCTCCAAACGTAAATTATATGAGCATAGGTGATATAAAAACCTCATGAAACCTTAACGGGCTAGGCGTTAGCCTAGCCCGCAGGGCCACAATGTCGTTTTAGTTTCAGTCGTAGCAAATTATTCTGCAGCGTCTTGAACAGCTCGACCGCCTGCTTGTACATCCTGGCCTGCGCCAGACATAGTGTTACAGCCAGTTAGAGCACCCGCCGACATCAACAGCATAAAGCTAATCGCCAATAATTTTTTCATTTACGTTCTCCTTAACGAATTATTCAACATCGGGAAACTCCGCCGACAGCGCAAATTGCCGCTCGGGAGTGTTTTCAGGGTAACAGCGTTTTGATATTTGTGCCTGTTATGCTAAGAAATACCTTTTACGCACTGGAGTTAATTACGTGAAAAATTTCACACTGGACGAGCGTCTTCTCGCTGATACGCTGCCCGTTGCAGATTTACCTTTATGCCGCTTACTGCTAATGAATGACGCCCGCTACCCTTGGGTCGTTTTGGTTCCGCGTCACGCTGATATCAGCGAAGTATTTGAGCTTTCAGCAACGGATCAACAGCAGCTATGGCGTGAAGCAACCCAATTGGGCGAGGCCATGAAAACAGCATTGGGAGGGGATAAACTCAACATCGCCACCCTGGGCAACGTGGTCAGTCAGCTCCATGTACATGTCGTCGTACGCATGCACACTGATGCCACCTGGCCCGCACCGGTATGGGGCAATGGCTCTCCCCAACCCTATGATCTTGATGGCCAGGTGCAAATGCGTGACCGCCTATTGGCGTATTCTCAAGGTCTTAAGAGCTAAATAAACGTTACCCTGTCAATGGGTGGCTCTGCCGTGTAGAGGGCTCATTGAAGAGTGGGCTGCTAGCTGGTGGCTGAGCCACGCCCGCTACGCTCAACGAGACACCTAATACTACGATTAAACTCCCTCCTGCCAAGGCTACCCAGCCAGTGGCTTTTTGTACTTTACGGTGGCTATGCTGCTGTTTAGACAAGCGCCGTTTTGCCCAACCGCGCGCCAAAATACTAGCCAAGGCAAGTGCAGAAACGGTAATCCCTGTACCCAGTGACATCACCAATACTGCGGCAACCCCCACTTCAAATTGCCCCAGCAGACTGGCTGCCCCTAACATCAATACCGCCCCGCTGCAGGGGCGCATGCCAATCGCACCCACCGTCATAAGGGCGGTACGCCAATCCAGCGCTTGCTGAGGCTCAATATGGTGGGTGCCTCCACAGCAGTGGCTGTGGTCATGGCTGTTGTGGTCATGGTGATGATGGCTGTGACCATGTTCTGAGACGTGGGTATAAACCACTGCCTCAGGCTTATAAGCATGGCGAAGTTGCTTAATCGCCCGCCAGCATAGCCATGCTCCCAGTGCCGCCACTAGCAGAAAACTGGCCTGCTCAACCCATACGACACTCCCCATAGCCTGGCGAGTTACCCATCCTAGTCCATGCACCAGCACCACAATCAGCGCAATGGCAGAGACGCCTTGCAGTAAGGAGGCCGCAAAAGAGAGCCCCAAGGCACGCTTCACCGCGCCTCCATGAGTAGCGAGATAGGTTGCCAGCACAGCTTTGCCATGTCCTGGCCCGGCAGCATGGAAGACGCCGTAGGCAAAACTTACTCCTAGTAAGCTCAACCAGGTGACCGTCGTGGGCGCCTGTGAAAGTTCAGTGATCGCCAGCGTCAATGAGCGATGCAAGTCTCGCTGCCACCCCAGCATCTGGTAGCTCACCCCTTGCAGCCCTCCCTGCAGCACGAAGGTGAGTAACGCTAGGGCCAACATTAGCAAACCAAACGTTAAAACCCACTGACGTTTAACCGGCCTTGTTAATGACATTATACCGCTCCACCACGCAAATTGTTATAAGATAACATAACACAAAAAAACCTCCACCATCCATACGTGACTAGCGGCAATCAACACTGCCAGTCTCTGCAAAATGACGCCCAAGCCCAGGTGCCGCCTGGTCATTCACATCCAGCATTGCCGCTTTCATTACAAGCTCTGGATCTGGATCAGCCTGTGTAATCGTTAGTTTACACACTGGCTCTCCCTGAAGTATCAGCGCATCATCACTGGGCTTATTATCTTCATCCTCATGCACGACTTCGATGTAATAGGTAGAGTCGAACACCTGGTAAGTAAGGTAGTTACCCACCAAAGATTGGGGTGTCTCAAGGGGGAGAATAAACATGAATGTTAGCCGACCGTCACGCTCCATCGCCGTATATTCACTGACCTCTCCTAACGTTTGGCGCTCACCGTTAATACTCACTTCGGTTAAATAGTCATAGCCGGAGAGGTTGTCACGCATCTCTCTACCCAGCTGATCCAACCCCACTTCCAGGCTCTCGGTTCCTACCTGCTGTAGCTCTTCAAACACGACCAAACTGTAGAACGGGTCCATCCGCCATGTTTGATGTAAGCCGCTAACCACGCCATCATCATCTGTCATGACCCGCACACTAAGGTCGATCCAACCGTGAGGATGGGCACTTACGTTTGGGCTTATCAATAGACTACCCATGCCCAGAACTAACACTAAGGTGGCGCTGTTACACGCTTTCCTCATGGTGCAACTCCTAATTTACGCTGCAAGGCGACAAGCCAGGGATCTAACAAATAGGGGGGCAGTGGCTGACTCCCTCTTAACGCCGATACTCGCACACGACTACCACTTCCCTCTTCACTCACCTGCAACTGGAGGCGATACCCAGGCCAACGGGCAAGCGATGCCTCAGCTCGTCCCAGTGCAATATCTGCATGACGTACCACATAGCCCTGCTCGATCATCAGCTCGACGGCCTCGCGAAATGTTTCTTCTGAAGAGGTGGAATAGACCAGCTCACGGGGTTCCACCGGCGGCGTAGCCGCACAGCCAGCCAGTCCTGCTAACACTGTCAGCAGCAGCCAATGACGCATCCTCATGGCGTTCTCCTCAAGGGTATGGCCTGCTCGAAGTGTGTCTGAAAACGTTGGCAAAAGTCTTCATTACTTGCGCTGTAAGACTCACGCAGGTCACCTACATGGTCAAAGCGGCGCACGTCACGTGAAATGCGCACATGATCGTTATGCACCAGGAGTGAGACCCGCTCGACTTCAATAGGTTGTTGTCCAACACCCCCTCCGTAACCAATGCCTCGCAGGCCTATACCGACGCTTGAGCTGCCGCCGCGTCCAACGCCTACGCCGCCAAACACCCGCATGCCGCGCCCATAGCCATAGGCATTATCGTAAGGGTCGTAGTAGCCCTGGAGCGGGCGCTCGCGACTAGCACTCACCAACCCTAACGTGGTATCGGTGGAATTTAGGGTAAACCCCAATTCTGTTAGCACATCAACGCTGGCCTCTATCGCAGCATTGGTGGGTAGGGCTGCCTCGGCATTGGAGAGTGCGTTAACGGAAAAGTAGCACGAGGCTGAAGGTGCTGGTTCAGCCTGGGGCAGGCGATCAGGAACCGTCTGGCAGCCAGCAAGTGCCAGCAAGCAAATTAAGCTTATCGGTATCGACTTCATGTTAGATCCTTTAACGGACGAGGCGGCTGGTTTGACGCTGGCTAGCGCGCTAAGCTCGCCAATCATAGCCGTATCTAATGACACTGTTTTGATGAGAACGTTTCGCGGAGATCGTGCCAATGAATGTATTACTTTGCCCCGACAGCTTCAAAGATGCACTGAGCGCCCAAGAGGCAGCCGCAGCAATGGCACGCGGGGTGCAGCACGCCACGCCTGATGCCCATGTCCATGCATGCCCTTTAGCCGATGGCGGTGAAGGCAGTTTAGACGCACTGATCGCCGCCACAGGAGCCGAACGCCTTCTGCTTGAGGTACAAGATGCCCTGGGGCGTCCGCGCCAAGCGGCCTGGGGCTGGCTTGGTGACCAGCGTACAGCGTTTATTGAACTGGCAGAAGCTAGCGGTTTACAGCATCTTGCAACAAATGAACGCTCTGCACTACATACATCAACGTTTGGGGTTGGCGAACTGCTACGTGCGGCGCTTGATCAAGGCGCTGAAAAAGCGCTACTGCTGCTCGGCGGCAGCGCCACTAACGATGGCGGCGCTGGTATGCTGCAGGCACTGGGCGCCCGCTTTCTAGACCATAATGACAAGCCGCTACCTCCAGGCGGCGCGGCCCTACGTCAACTGGCCCGCTTAGAGCTAGCAGGTTTAGACCCACGTCTGGCCGGACTGCAACTCGAAGCAGCAGTTGATGTGGATAACCCGCTACTGGGGGAGCATGGCGCAAGCGCGGTATTTGGCCCGCAAAAAGGGGCGTCACCTCAAGAAGTCGAACAGCTAGACCAAGCACTTAGCCACTTTGCTGATATCAGCGCACAGGTGCTGGGTGATGACTATCGAGAACTACCCGGCGCTGGCGCCGCCGGTGGAATGGGGTTTGCGGCGCGGGCATTTTTAAACGCCACCTTGAAACCCGGCATTGAGATGATTATGCAGCAGGCTAATATGCCTACCCTGCTGGCCCGCGCTGATTTAATCATTACCGGCGAAGGACGCCTGGACGGCCAAAGCTTAGCAGGCAAAACCCCGATTGGTGTTTCACGAGCGGCGCAGCGCCTTAACAAACCCGTTATTGTGTTAGCGGGTAGCCTAGGCGATGGCTGGCAGGCCTGTTTAAGAGAAGGGGTGACAGCAGCGTTCGCCTTAGCCGATGGGCCCATGACCTTGGAAGAAGCGCTTCCACGAACCGCAGAACTTTTAGAAGCTCGCAGTGAAAGCCTGATGCGCCTGTGGATGGCGTCAACACCGTAACGGATATATGAGAATTTTTCCCATTGCGCCTTGAAAAGGCGCTGCATCGCCATCAACCTAATAGTAACGTCATAGCGCTAATGTTACAGAGCTGATGTTATAGAGCTAATGCTATAGAGCTATGGCAGCGATGCAGAAAACTTGCTTTGCATGACGACTGAGGCGCTTTAATCTAACTGAAATATACCAACGCCACACTTGGTGGCATCGACAGGGAGGTAGCACATGAGCGACACAAATAGTATTGGTCTACACGAAGGCAGTGCCAGCCAACTTGCTGAAAAGCTTAACCACTTATTAGCCAACTACCAGATTTTTTACATGAATGTACGCGGCTACCATTGGAACGTCAGAGGTAGCGACTTTTTTGAACTGCACGCCAAGTTTGAAGAGTTCTACACGGACCTGTTGACGAAGGTGGATGAGGTTGCCGAACGCATACTCACCCTAGGACACAAGCCGGTACACGCCTACAGTGACTATGTGACACTGTCCCGCATCCAAGAAGACAAAGATGTCCATGATGGCCAAACCTGCGTCAAGGGCGTTCTTAAAGGTTATCAAACGATTATTGAACTACAGCGCGAACTGCTTGCCATTGCCTCGGATGCAGACGACGAAGGTACTGCTGCTCAAGCGGGTGACTATATCCGCGAGCAAGAAAAAACCATCTGGATGCTCAATGCTTACTTGAGCAAGTAAGCGTTTAGGCCACTCGAGTTGGTAGCACTGGTACCATACGGCACCCCGAGGGGGTGCCGTTTTATGTCGCCTACACGCCGTCGAACGCGGATTAAGCCATTTCTGAATGGCGCTGCTTGGCAAGATCCTCGATCAATGCTCTCAGCATCGACCAGAACTCCTCAACGGACGCTAGCTCTACTCGCTCATCCGGCGAGTGAGCGCCGCGAATCAATGGGCCAAATGAAATCATATCCAGGTCCGGATATTTGCTACCTAAAATACCGCACTCTAGTCCCGCATGAATCACCTTGACGTCAGGCTCCCGGCCCAGCAATGCAGCGTGGCGTGCCTTAAACGTCGCTAGCAGCGCCCCGTCTGGGTTAGGCGCCCATCCAGGGTAACTGTTCTCCACTTTTACCCGCGCACCGATCAAACCAAATAGCGCCTGGAAGCGATCCGCCATGGCCACCACAGCACTGTCGTGCAGTGAGCGGACTAGTGCGCAAAGGTGTAACCGTCCGCTTTCAAGGCTTAACACCCCCAGGTTATTGGAGGTTTCGACCACCCCCGGTACGTCGGCACTCATCCTTTCAACGCCACAGGGCGCTGAGTGAAGCGCTGCTATCAGCATAATACTGGCGTCTAATGTTAACGGTTCTGCGCTAGGCGCCTCGGTTAGTCGGCGAGCAGTGATGTTAAGCCCGCTATCGCCACTGCCTAGTTCGCGCAGCAAGATGGTTTCCAGCCCGGCGATCGCCACCATCGCCGCGTCCAGCTCTTCAGCAGGTAACGCTACCTGGGCAAATGCTTCCCGCGGAATGGCATTGCGCAGTGTGCCGCCGTGATAGCTGAGCAGCCGGGCATCAAATGAACCTAAGGAGCGCAGCACTCTAATCAACAGTCGATTGGCATTGCCCAGTGGCTGATGAATATCCATTCCGGAATGGCCACCTTTAAGGCCAGTCAGCGCAATGTCGATGACCTGTTCATGATCACCCACTGCGGCGCTGGGAAGCTGCGCATCTACCTCTACGTCAGCCCCACCTGCACAGCCAATATAAACCTGGCCTCGATCTTCACTATCCAGGTTGAGCAGTAGCGAGCCTTCCAGCCAGTTCTCCGCCAGATTTAGCGCGCCGCCCATGGAGGTTTCTTCTTCCAAGGTAAATAGCGCCTCTAGCGGGCCGTGGGTGAGCTCGGGATCTTCCAGCACGGCTAAAATCGCCGCGACACCCATGCCGTTGTCAGCACCTAATGTGGTGCCATCGGCATGCAGCCAGCCGTCAGCGACATAAGTGCTAATCGGGTCACGGGTGAAATCATGGCTATGCCCGCTATTGGCTTGCGCAACCATGTCCAGGTGGCCTTGTAACACCACGCCCGGTGCTTGTTCACAGCCTTGAGAAGCCGGCTTACAGATACGCAAATTACCAAACTCGTCGCGGTCGTGAGTGAAACCTTGGGCATCCGCCCAAGCTTCCAGAATAGCCACTAGTGCCGCTTCACGCCCTGACGGGCGCGGCGTATTACAGAGCGTACGAAAGTGACGCCAAACCAAGGTTGGCGTCAGCAATTCAAGATGTGCGTTCATGGAGAACTCTTCATTATCGTCAACCGGTCTACTCTACCGCTCTCGGTTAATTTGGAAAAGTGAATCAGCAAATGCATCTCGCGATCACCTAGGCAGGTTTCGCGGGGAGGAATTTCACAATGCGTCTCTCAAAATGAGATAACTCATAGCGCATTCACCCGGTTACGTAGTATAGCCACTGCCTGACGCAGAGCGCTGACCGCCTCTTTGTGGCCGCTTGCTAGCGGCACATTTTGGAACGCCCAGGCAGCTAGCTGCTGCGCCTGCTCAACGTCGCACGCTAAAGAGATGTGGCTTGCCTGGCGGGCCAATGCCTGCAAGGCCGGGCGGGCTAGCACCGGATCACGATGCGCAGTCGCCACATCCTCAATATCCTGCTGGTCGCGAGCGCTAAGCGACACGCTGGGCAGTTGGCCCAACAACAATACAACCACGTCGGGAGGCAGTGTATTAAGCTCAAACGCCAGCAGGCTGGGAAGCGCTGCCTGAAAGCGTTCATTAAGATCGGCAAGTACCTCCTCACCCTGATCATTTAGCGCTTTCGCTACCATGACAGCGAACTCACCAGTCGCTGTCTCACGGGTAATACCTAACCGAACCGGCGTAAAGCCCTGTGCCAACCAAAACGTTAACAATGACGCTTCGGCGCCAAACGTAGCACCATAAAGCGCGATCCCCTGCTGTGTGGCCGCCGCCAGATCGTCATCGAGAAGCGTTTTACCTAAGCCTTGGCGCCGCCGCTCCGGGTGAGCAGCAATACGCGCAACCCGCCTCCAGCGTAACCACAGCGCTGCGCGACTGCCCGCGTGCGTCGCAAGTGACTGAGCCAATAAATGCCCCTGGGGGCGACGCTTCCCCCGAGCAACTTGGCTCGCAAGGCTAATCTCAAAACCGCCCTCTTCCCGGGTTATCAACACCGCCTGGGGCTCGCCTTGCTGTTCGATCATGCGTATTTGTGTGCCCGGGCCATCAAGCAGTTGGCGCAGATCATTAGGAGAAGTACGGTAATGAGACTGCACCAGTAGACCAAACAGTTTTTCCAACGCCGTTTCTTGCTGAGCAAGCCATGCGCGATCAACCGGTTTTGTCGTTAATGCGCTGGTCGACTGCTTAGCAATAGGCAATGGAGCTTTTAATAGCAGTAAATGATTGACCAAGGTTTCTAGCGGATCGCCAGCCTGCCAGCGAATGGGCGCTTTTAGCACCAGCGCTTTCCATTGCGGCGACAGCCGTTCAAGGGTATCGCGAAAGCGCAGCGCAAACCCACGGCCAGAACCTTCATAGCCGTGCACCGTGGTCGCAAAAGCAATTCGCGGGAAGGCAAGCAGCCATTGGCCCAGCAGCCCAGCGGGAATTGCCGCAGCCTCGTCGACCATTAAATAGCCACCAGCACCTCCCAACTGCCGCGTATTTATCTGCTCGGTCAGCACATCCGGTGGTAAAAAAATCAGCTCGCTGCCCTGTGCTAATCGAAAATGGCCAGGAGATACACGACTGCCATCAGGACACAGCGCCGCTACGCGCTCGAATACACTTTCCACTGCGCTCAGTCGTGGTGCTGTCAGCACTATTCGGTTGGTTTTATGTCGATTGGTTTTATGTGACAGCAGCCGAGCACAGGCAATTCCCAGCGCTGCGCTTTTGCCACGCCCGCGATCAGCGGTAATAACCAGTGGCCGACGGCGCTTTAAACCGACGAGTTGCGTTACTGCGTAGGCTTGATCTGCACTAAGACAGTCGCCGTCGTCACTGTTGACACTCGGCAACACGCAAGGGGGCAAGCGGGCAAGTTGTGGCATGTCTCCAGCCTCCCAGCGCACAACGTGTGTAGAGCCCATCAACACACGTGCCAGTCGAGCCAAATAGTGGGCGGTAAGATTTTTCCAATCATGGGGGTAGTCAGCAAAACGGGAATAGTCTGGGTCGGGCGTGTCTCCCCATGACGATGGCGTCATCAGTACCAGCAAACCACCAGCAGTGACCGTTCCCGCCAATGCGCCGAGCGCCTCTGGGTCAAAGCCAGTGTCACTGGTATCCACCACCACCAACTGATGCTCTGCGCCAAGCCGAGTGCGTGCCTTGCGGGGAGGTAGCTGTGACGCGAACGGAATGCTTTCAGGCCCTACCCCTTCACTACTTCCAACCCACAGGGGTGCCTTCCAGGGATGGGCCTTCCAGAGTGCCTGCGCAAGCGCTCGACACTGCAGCGCATCACCCCTCAGCCATACCAATTGACGCCAACGTCGTCTGGCCAAGCGCTGCGCGTGATGAATGAGCGCCGCCACCGAGCGCGCTTGGCCAATATCCATTGTCACAACCCCTACTCTCTTAACGAATGTTTCACACCGCTTCACTTGCTAGCGCAACCGTTTTTATGACTTCCGTTGTAAGCCATTTGCTTACAACTTTGGTTTACCTTTTAACCACTTTCAACGCTTTCAGAATACTCCCCCGAGCCTTCTAGCCCACCGAAAAAAACCATAAACTCTTGTTTAGAAAAAATATTTTTTTATTTCTTAAAAAAAACCGAAAGAAATCTGCTACGCGGTAGGTATTGCACTGCAATGGGTCTGGTGTGCTAATTTAGCGGTGCGGTTCTTTAATAATAATGTTTACGTAAACGTAATCAACAAACTGCACTTTCCTGAATCCAGGTAACAAACACTTATAACGCCACACGCCAAACCAGGAAATACATATGAAAAAGATGACCAAATTTGCTCTTACTGGCCTCGCCGCTGGTGTCGCATTCGCAGCCTTTACGGCTAGTGCCCAGGCTCAAGAACAGTGGACAATGACCAGCACTTGGCCCGACAACCTTGACCTGATCAAAATTGACCAACATTGGGCCGAACTAGTCAATCAACTAGCTGGCGACGAACTACAGATTAATTTCCGCGCGGGCGGCACGCTAATGCCCGGCACAGAAGTATTTGATGCGACCGAAACCGGCAGCATTGAAGCCGCAGGCGACTGGCCGGGCTACTGGGCAGGTCTCAACCCAGCGTTTTCTCCCCTGGCCACGACCACAAGCCTGTTCAACGCGGTTGATTATATCAATTGGATTCAGCGCTGGGGCGGCCGTGAACTCTACGAAGAGATCTACGGCCAGTACGACATGATGTACCTACCCTATGCAGCACTGAATAACGAATCTGGCTTTATGGGCCGCACGCCGATTGAAAGCATCGCCGACCTTGATGGCAAGCGTCTGCGTCTTTCTGGTCGCGACCAGGGCCGTGTCTTGGAAGAGCTCGGCGGTTCTCAGGTAACCCTCGCCGGTGGTGAAGTGTATCAGGCCATTGAACGTGGTGTTATTGATGCCGGCGAGTTCTCCACACCGGGCGTTGATTACAATGCAGGCTTTGCTGAGGTCGCTGATTACTGGGCAACGCCAGGCTGGCACCAGTCTGCCAGCGTGTTCGGCGTAATGATTAACATGGACGCTTGGGAAGCGCTATCGGAAGAAACCCAGCAGAAGTTAAGAATTGCCGCCGACGCAACCATGGCATGGTCACTGGCATGGTCTGAGCGTGAATCCACGGATGCGACGCAGAAATTCATTGATTCAGGCATCACCATTAACCAGTTCTCAGAAGAAGATCTGGAACGCATTCAGGAAATCACCAACGAAGTGATCGTCCGGGGCGCGTGTGAGAATACCGATCACGCCAAGGTCTACCACTCCATGGTTACTTACCTGGAAGACTACGCCAAGTGGCGCGACATCTCGGTTCCCTTCAACATGAGCCGCACAATGGACAACCTGCCCTCACTGGAAGAGATCGAAGCCTGCCTATAGGGCGCTTCTGCGCCGCCCCGGTGATTACCGGGGCGGTTTTTTGTGCTGACTGCGGAGACCTTCCATGAATGCGATTGCCAAGGCGATCGATGCGATCAATGAGTTATTTGGACGTATCGTCGCTCCATTGATTGCCATCATTACCCTGATTGTTCTTTTCGACATTGCCTCACGCTTTTTATTCGGACGCCCCAGCGACTGGGCTTTTGATGTCACCAAAATGCTGTTTGGCGCTCATTTCATGCTCATGGCCGCCTATGGCTTACGTCATCACGTCCATGTGGAAGTCGATGTTTTAAAACGTTTGCTGTCGCGTAAGAAGCAGGCTGCCGTGGAAATATTGGGTTATTTAATCTTTTTCGTGCCGTTTATCTGGATGCTGATTACCTATGGATGGCGCTTTTTCGAACGCTCCTTTAGTCGTGGGGAAACCACTTACGGTATGGTTTCGATTCCCGTTTATCCCGTCAAAGGGGTGATCATCGTGGCCGCTGTGCTCATTCTCCTCCAGGCGATCGCCATTGTTCTGCGTGCCGTTATGCAACTGCGCGAGGAGGAATCAGCATGAATTTAAGTCCAGAATTACTAGCCATCCTGATGTTTGGTGGCTTGCTCGTGGGTCTGTTTATGGGCCATCCACTGGCCTTTGTATTGGGTGGCGTCGCCGTTATCGGTGCGTTTCTTGGCCCTGGTGAGCGTGTATTAGGCACATTGATCAATAATATTTTCGGTAATGCCATGGACAACTATGTGTTGGTGGCCATACCGCTATTCGTGTTAATGGCAAGGTTTTTGAATGACTCCGGCGTCACCGAGAAGATGTTCGACGCCATGCGCTTACTACTGGCCAACCTAAGGGGTGGCTTGGCCCTTACGGTGGTCATTGTCTCGGTACTGTTAGCCGCGACTACCGGCATCGTTGGCGCATCTATCGCAGTAATGGGCATGATCGCCCTTGTGCCCATGCTTAAGTATGGCTACAACAAGGAGCTAAGCGCTGGGGTCATCATGGCCAGCGGCTGTTTGGGCATTCTGATCCCGCCCAGCATTATGTTGATCCTCATGGCCAGCTACTCCCCTGTCTCGGTGGGCGCGCTATTTGCGGGTGCGATGATTCCTGGCTTAATGCTCGGCGTTATGTACGCCATGTATGTCCTGCTGATTTGTCACTTCAAGCCCTCTTACGGGCCACCGGTGCCCAAAGCAGAACGCGCAGAAGTGAGCACAAAGCAGTTACTCATCATGCTGGCAAAATACGTAGTCCCTCCCATGTCATTGATATTGGGTGTACTCGGTGCCCTGTTCACCGGCATTGCAACGGCCACTGAAGCTTCAGCGATTGGCGTCTTCATAGCGTTCATCCTGTTTATGATCTTTGGCGATAGGAAGATAAAAACCTGCTACAACACCCTGATTGAGGCAGGCAAAACCACCACCATGGTAATGCTGGTGCTGGTAGGCGCGACGGCTTTTACAGGCGTATTCTCTCGCGGCGGTGGCATGCAGGTCATTCAGGATCTCTTATTAGCAATGCCTGGCGGCACCACTGGCGCCCTCATCATGATGCTGCTACTGGTGTTTGTGCTGGGCATGTTCCTTGACTGGACAGGCATTGTCTTGCTGAGCTTCCCCATCATGCTTCCCATTGTGCAGCAAATGGGCGTTGATCCGCTGTGGTTCGTGGTCATGGTTGCGGTGGTACTGCAGACCTCCTTCCTAACCCCGCCCTTTGGTTACGCACTGTTCTATTTAAAAGGAGTGGCACCACCTGGGGTGGAAATTGTTGATTTGTATAAAGCCGTCATACCCTTTGTGGCGCTTATCGTCCTTGCCTGCACACTCATGGCATTCTTCCCATGGCTGGTGCTTGGCTTGCCCAATATAATGCTGGGTTATTAATTTTTAAAAGCGTTGATTAGGAGCTAAAAGGCACCCCCTACCACAGGGGGTGCGCATTAAATAACGGTCTTTGAGCAACGCGTACTGGCCCGAAGGATCGGCACTATGGGTAGCACTTTGTATTCACCACTGACGTTGCCACTGTCAATCTGGGCTAACAGTAGTGCAATGGCTTCAACGACCATACTCTCAATAGGCTGTTGTAGCGTTGTCAACTGGTAGCTTGGCCAAGCGGCAACCGGTGTGTTATCAAACCCAACTACCGACACATCTTCTGGCACACGCAGCCCCATTTCTGACCTCAAGGTATCCATAACGGCCACTGCCATATGGTCATTGGCAGCAAATACAGCATCAGGGTAAGGCTTGGCATTAAACAATTCGCGTGTTGCCGCCTGAGCCGTCGCAAAATCATAGTCTCCTCTCGCCTCCTTGCAACAGCAGTGGCCATGGAATGCCAGGGCGTCCAAAAAGCCCCGATGGCGCTCGGTACTGGTAGAGGACTCGGGTAGCCCGGAAATAAAGGCGATCCGCTCGCAGCCGCTTTCCACCAAAAACTCACCTACCCAATAACCACCTTGATAGTTATCGCTGGCGACTTGACTAACCCCCTCAAATGTCACGGTACGATTGATCATGACCACCGGTATGCTTCGCGCTACACACTCTTGCGCAAATGAAGAAGAGAGCATGGCGGCCAGCATCAGAATCCCCTCCGCTTGGCTTTGCAGAATCTCGCCCATAACGCTCGCTGACTCCTGCTCGTCTCCGCTCATAAACAGTAGCAAGTGATAGCCATGCTGCTGTAAACGCCGCGAGGCAACATCCAGCATCTGCGCATAAAAAGGGTTATCCAACTGGGACATGACCACGGCAATGGTGCGTGACGAGCGGGTTATCAATGAACGAGCAATGGAGTTGGGGCGATAACCTAACTGCTTTGCAGCAGCCAACACCCTCTCGCGTGTTTTTGGGGCAATGCTAGCGTTGGGCGAGAAACAACGACTTACCGCCGACTGAGACACACCCGCGAGCGCTGCCACCTCCAAGGAGGTCACCGATCGTTTTTTCATGGTTTCCCTTGCTTTGGGTGACTTACTCACTGACACCGCACATGAGCTAAACAGCCTTATTGGCCATGAATATTAGACAAATATAGCAGCTTAACAAACCATTTGCATTCGTATGCAACAACGCCTAGCCTTACTCGAGACACTTTAGAATAACAATGTTACAACGCTTAAGAAGGAGCCTTTTATGATTCGCCACTTAAAAACCGGTGCCTCTGTTGAAACTCGCGCAGAAGCTGATCGCCAGGTACGTGAAACCGTCGAAAAGACGCTAGCCGATATCGACGCTAATGGCGATAAAGCAGTACGTGAACTATCTGAAAAATTTGATAAATGGTCACCGGCCTCTTTCCGCCTCAGCGAAGCCGATATTAAACAGGCGATGAGCGAAGTATCAGAGCGCGACCTTGATGATATTCGTTTTGCGCAAACACAAATTCGACGCTTTGCTGAAGCCCAGCTTGCTTCTATGCAACCAGTGGAAATCGAGACACGCCCAGGCGTTGTGCTGGGTCATAAACACCTGCCGATCAATTCAGTCGGTTGCTATATTCCAGGGGGCGCCTATCCCATGGTGGCCTCGGCACACATGAGCGTACTCACTGCCAAGGTCGCTGGCGTCAAACGCGTGGTTGCTGCCGCACCGCCTTATAAAGGCAAGCCACACCCAGCCATTGTAGCGGCCATGCATTTGGCAGGCGCGGATGAGATCCTGGTTCTCGGTGGCGTACAGGCGGTAGGCGCCATGGCCATTGGCACTGACACAATTGACCCTGTGGATATGCTGGTTGGCCCTGGCAATGCGTTCGTGGCTGAAGCCAAGCGCCAACTGTTTGGCCGCGTCGGTATTGACCTGTTTGCTGGCCCTACGGAAACACTGGTCATTGCCGACGAGAGTGTCGACGGCCTGCTATGTGCCACTGACCTGCTAGGCCAGGCCGAGCATGGCCCAACGTCGCCTGCCGCACTGCTGACTAATTCAGAGAAACTTGCTAACGATACCCTGGCGGCTATTGAAGAGTTACTCAAAAAACTACCCACTGCTGAGGTCGCCCGCCAAGCATGGGAAGCCCATGGTGAAATTATTGTGTGCGATAGCCATGATGAGATGCTGCAGGTCGCTAATGAGATGGCCTACGAACACGTTCAGGTAATGACCGAAGACCCCGAGCTTTACCTTGAAAAGATGACGAACTACGGCGCCTTATTTCTTGGCCCGCGCACCAATGTGGCCTACGGCGATAAAGTCATCGGCACCAACCACACCTTGCCGACCAAAAAAGCGGCCCGTTACACCGGTGGTCTGTGGGTAGGTAAGTTTCTTAAAACATGCACCTATCAGCGGGTGTTGACTGACGAAGCGTCCGCTGAAATTGGCAGCTACTGCTCACGGCTGTGTGCACTCGAGGGTTTCGCTGGTCACGGCGAACAGGCAAACGAGCGCGTTCGTCGCTACGGCAAACGCGATGTTCCCTATGCATCATCGGTGGATGCATGACACTACCGCAAACCCCAAGTTTAGAACTCACTGGCAAGCGCGCGTTAGTTACCGGGGCTAGCCAAGGGATCGGCTTAGCCTGCGCCTGTGCATTGGCGCAAGCGGGTGCAGAGGTAACGCTGGTAGCTCGTAGCGAGGAAGTACTTAACAATGCCGTTAGCGCCTTGCAAGCAGCAGGCTTTAAAGCTGATGGATTAGCCCTGGACGTTAACGACCATGTAGCGCTCAAGCAGGCGCTTGCCAACCAGCCATTTGATATTTTGGTGAATAACGCAGGCACTAATCGCCCCAAGCCACTCGGCGACGTTAGCGAAGATGACTACGCAGCCGTTATGGACCTTAATGTCAGGGCCTGTTATTTCCTCACTCAAACCATTGTGGAGCAAATGCCAAACGGCAGCAGCGTGATCAATATCTCTTCTCAGATGGGGCACGTAGGGGCCGCTAATCGCAGCCTTTACTGTGCGTCCAAGTCAGCAGTAGAAGGCATGACACGCGCAATGGCGGTGGAGCTTGGTCCTCGCGGCATACGCGTGAACTCGGTTTGTCCGACATTTATCGAAACCCCCATGACCCGCCCTTACTTTGAGGAACCCGGTTTCTTGGAAAGCGTGATCGCCAAGATTCCACTTGGTCGCCTCGGCCAAGTGGAGGACATCATGGGGCCCATCGTCTTTCTCGCCTCACCGGCTTCGGCAATGATGACCGGTAGCGCAATGATGGTGGATGGAGGCTGGACAGCCCAGTAGCCACACCACTATTGCGCCCTCACTTTATTAGCAAATTATTGATTGCCCGGCAATGTCGGGCTTTTTTTATGGTTCTCCTTTAAATGGTTATACGACCAATAGACAAGAATCATTGTGCGTATCATTATCATTTGCAAGCGGGTATTTTTTTGCTATCGTAGCCATAGAGCGCTGCCCTGCAGCCCATGCCTGAATAACTGAAAAAGGGAATGCTTGATATGCATAAAACGCTACTTGCTACCGCAGCTGCCACCCTACTTGCTGCTCCGCTAGCTTCTGCCGCAGACCTTACGCTTTACTCGGGCCGTGGTGAGTCCATGGTTGAACCGATCATTACTCAGTTTGAGAAAGATACCGGCATCAGCGTCAATGTTCGCTATGGCGATACCGCCCAGTTGGCCGTTCTTTTGCAAGAAGAGGGCGACCGCTCTCCAGCGGACCTCTACTGGGGTCAAGATGCCGGTGCGATGGGCGCTATCAGCCAAGCAGGCCTGCTGGCTGAGCTTCCAGAAGATATCTATCAAGACCTACCGACTATCTATACCAGCGAAACCGGTAACTGGGTGGCCTCCAGCGGCCGCGCACGCGTCATTGCCTACTCGCCTGAGCGTGTAGAAGAGGATGAACTGCCGGACAGCATTTTTGATTTAACCGATGAACAGTACGAAGGCCGCGTTGGCTGGGCTCCTACCAACGGTTCGTTCCAATCGTTTATCACCGCCATGCGCCTTGAGCACGGTGAAGAAGAAACCCGCGAGTGGCTAGAGGGCATGCGCGATAATGGCGCGGTTACCTTCCGCAACAACACGACCCAAGTAGAGGGTATCGCTGGCGGAGAAGTCGACTTTGGGCTAGTAAACAATTACTATTTACCGCGGTTTAAGGGTACCGATAGCGATTACCCTGTTGAGCAAGCTTTCTTCGCAGATGGTGATATCGGCAACCTGGTTAACGTAGCCGGCATCGCGGTGCTGGGTAGCAGTGATAACCAAGAAGCCGCCGTTGAGTTTATTCGCTTCTTACTCTCACCTGCCGCTCAGCAGTACTTCACCGGTAATGTTTACGAGTACCCGGTAACGCGCAATGTAATTCAGAACCCGATTCTTGAAGATTTTGATCGTCTTCTAGAAGTGTCTCCTCAGATTGATCTAGACGATCTTGATGACCTGGAAGGTACCCTGAACTTACTACGCGACGTCAACTTGCTGTAACGATGCTCATAACGGCGATCTAGTGATGTATGTAGATCGCCCGGTTTTGCTAAAGCCCCAGTCGCCTCTGTCAGGCGACTGGGGCGTTTTCACGAGATACCATGGCACATTTGCAAGCGGCTGCAGCTCGGCTACGTTTCTGGCCAAAGCAGGCCCCTCTTCACATTCTGCTGCCTTCATCAATTGCCGCCCTGGCGATGTTGATCCCGCTGGTGTACTTGGGGCTACGTGCCTTTGAAGCAGACAGCGACACCCTGATTTCGCTAATTTTTCGCAGCCGTAATTTTGATCTATTAATCAACACACTGACATTAGCAGGCGGGGTTGTGGTTGCAACAACGCTGATGGCATTTCCCTTGGCATGGTTAGTGACTCGCACCGACATTCCCGGCAAACGGTTACTAACGGTGTTGGGAGTCGTACCGCTGGCAGTACCTGGTTATGTCATGGCCTACGCTTTGATCGGGCTGAGTGGCAACTATGGTGTGATGGCACAGCTGTTTGGTATTCAGTTACCCCGTTTACAGGGCTATAGCGGCGCCACCCTAGCACTTTCGCTATACACCTTTCCTTACCTATTTTTAAACCTCCGTGCGGCACTCGCTGGCCTAGACGGCAACCTGGAAGAGAGTGCCCGCAGCCTGGGGTACTCACAGTTTGATATTTTCCGCTTGGTCATTCTGCCTCACCTGATGCCGGCCTTAATGGCAGGCTGGCTAGTCATTACGCTGTATGTACTGGGCGACTTTGGTGCCGTGGCTCTCATGCGCTATGAAGCTTTCAGCTATGCCATTTATACGCAATACTCTGGCGCCTTTGACCGTATCTATGCGGCCTGGCTGGCGATTATGCTATTGGCCCTAGCATTCTGTTTTGTGCTGATCGATAGCTTAGTGGTCAAACGCAAGCTTGCCCGTGTGGGCACCGGCGTGGCTCGTCCGATCTCGCCCCGTCCGTTAGGCCGGGTGCGCTGGCTGGCATGGCCTTATCTTATTGTATTGTTTGGCGCCTCGATTGGATTACCCACAATGATCCTCGCCTACTGGCTACTGCTGGCCCCGCCGGACATGAGTTTCTTTGCGCGGGTGCCTGGCACGCTACTGCGCTCGGCTGGCGCCGCACTACCTGCAGCGGTATTGGCGGCGGCTTTTGCGCTTCCACTGGCCTTCTTAAGCGTTCGTTATCGTTCGCCGTTCACCGCCGTGATTGAGCGCTCGGCCTATATCGGTTACGCCATTCCACCGCTGGCCCTGGCACTAGCGATGGTATTTTTTGCCTTGCACACCGCGCCATTCCTTTATCAAACACTGGCACTACTCATTGTCACCTGGGCCATGGCGTCGCTGGCTCTGGCACTTGGTCCCATACGCAGCGCACTGCTGCAAACCCGTCCCAGTATGGAACAAGCAGCCCACTCACTGGGTCATGGTCCTGTATCAACGTTTATTTATGTGATTTTTCCACGCCTGCGCCGCGGCATCCTCTCCGGCGTAGTGCTGGTATTTGTATTATGTATGAAAGAGTTACCGATCACCTTCTTGCTAGCTCCCACGGGTTATACCACCTTGGCCGTCACGGTATTCACCCGCACCACCGAAGGCATGCTGGCAGAAGCCGCCCCCTTTGCAGCCGCAATCGTGGTATTTTCGAGTATTTCAGTAGGCCTATTACTTGCCCGAGAGGGAAAACAATGAACACCCTCAATGTGACTAAAGCGCCCAAGTCTCCATCTGTTGCGCCCAATACCCACTTAATTGCTGCAGAAGGCCTTACCAAACGCTACCGCCCTGGCGACCCCCTCGCTGTTGACAGTGTCAATTTCAGCCTGGAAAGCGGCGATATTCTAGCGCTGCTGGGCCCCAGCGGCTGTGGCAAAACCACCACGCTGCGTATGATTGCTGGCTTTGAACAGCCCGATGACGGGCAGCTGTTTTTACACGGCAAAAATGTCACGGCTTTGCCACCTCAACAGCGCCGGATCGGTATTGTGTTCCAAGACTATGCGCTTTTCCCGCATATGACACTGGGCCAGAACGTTGCCTTTGCCATGCGTCATGTGCCCAAAGCAAAACGTGCCGCGAAGGCGCGTGAGTGGCTAGATTTGGTAGGCTTGGCGGATCTCATTAAACGCATGCCTGACGAGCTTTCAGGGGGGCAACAGCAGCGCGTTGCATTAGCACGCACCTTGGCCGCTGAACCTGAACTGGTGTTGCTCGATGAGCCGTTCTCTAACCTGGACGCTGCACTTAGGGAATCAACCCGCAAAGAAGTCCGCAAGCTGTTCAAGGCATCAGGCACGACGGCTATTCTGGTGACTCACGACCAGGGCGAAGCCTTATCGTTTGCCGACCAGGTGGGCGTCATGCACGCTGGTAAACTGCTGCAAGTCGACCGCCCTGAGCGCATTTATCAACGCCCTGCTACGGCTTTCGTTGCTGAATTTTTGGGCCATACCAACCTGCTGGACGGCAACGCCGAGGGCGAGATCGCGCAAACAGCACTTGGGCCGGTAGGGATAGATTCCGATATCAAAGGACCGGTGCGGGTATCGCTGCGCCCCGAACACCTTGCCATGTCACCGGCACAGGAGGGCAAAGGAGCTACCATTATTGAACGGGAATTCCGTGGCCATGACTGTTTCTATCTACTTGAGCAAAAAGGTCAGCTCTATAGTGTTATTACCCCTAGCCACATATTGTGGAAAGTCGGGGAACAGGTCGACTTAGAGCCCCAGCGGCGCGGCAGCGTGTTGCGCGATTAAGCAAAAAACCCCACGCTAGCGTGGGGTCTAAAACAAACTATCAGTGCGCTTCATCCCAATTGACGCCGCTCTCTGCTTCCACAATCAACGGTACTTTTAACTCAGCTGCGCCCTGCATACGCTTTTGCACCTGCTCAATAAATGCGCCCACCTGCTTTTCCGCGACTTCAAACACCAATTCATCATGCACCTGCATCACCATCAGCGCATCGAACTCGCCTTCTGCCAACCATGCATCCACATCAATCATCGCCTGCTTGATAATATCAGCGGCCGTTCCTTGCATGGGCGCGTTAATCGCCGTGCGCTCTGCACCTTGGCGACGATTACGGTTTTGTGACTGAATCTCGGGTAGGTAGAGCCGACGCCCGAGCACCGTCTCCACAAAGCCGTCTTCAGCCGCCTGGGAGCGGATACGCTCCATATAGCGGGCGACGCCAGGGTAGCGGTCAAAGTAGCGGTCAATATAGGTCTGGGCTTGGTTACGCTCGATATGCAACTGGCGGGATAGCCCCCAAGCACTCATACCATAAATCAAGCCGAAGTTAATCGCTTTAGCGCTGCGCCGCTGCTCACCCGAGACCTTCTCCAGTGACGTCCCAAACACCTCCGCCGCCGTCGCAGTGTGGATATCGCGGCCCTCGGCAAACGCTTCCAGCAGGCCTTTATCTTCGGAAAGATGGGCCATGATGCGTAGTTCAATCTGCGAGTAGTCAGCGGCGACAATGCGATACCCAGGGCGGGCAATAAACGCCTGACGAATTTTGCGCCCCTCTTCGGTACGGATCGGAATATTTTGTAAGTTAGGGTCCGATGACGACAGCCGCCCGGTGGCAGTCACCGCTTGATGGTAGCTGGTGTGCACTCGGCCAGTGGCCTTATTGAGTAGCCGCGGCAACTTATCCGTATAGGTGGATTTAAGCTTAGCCAAACCACGATGTTCCATAATGACTTTTGGCAGCGGGTAATCCAGCGCCAGCTCTTCCAACACGCCTTCAGCGGTCGAAGGTGCCCCTTTCGGCGTTTTCTTAAGCACCGGAATTTTCTGCTCTTCAAACAGTATCTGTCCGAGCTGCTTGGGCGAGCCCAAGTTAAATTCGCGCCCGGCCAGATCAAAGGCCTCGCGCTCTAACTCGCGAATACGCTGTTCAAGCTGTTGGCTCTGTTTGTGCAGCAGATCAGCATCCACCGCTACCCCGTTACGCTCAATACGCGAGAGTACTTTGATGAGCGGCAGTTCGATATGGTCCAGCACTTCTGCCAGCCGCCCTTCGTTTTCGACCTGGGGACGCAGGGCTTCCTGAAGCCGTAGCGTGATATCGACATCTTCGCAGGCGTAAGGCGCCGCCTGCTCAAGGGCAATTTGGTTAAAGGTCAACTGCTTGGAGCCTTTACCAGCAATCTCTTCAAAGGAGATGGTCTTTTCGCCCAGGTACTTTAGCGCCAGGGAGTCCATATCATGTCGGGTGGCAGTGGAGTTAAGCACATAGGAGGCCAGCATGGTGTCAGCAAAGGGGCCTGAGACAGAAATAGCATAGTTGGCCAACACCGAAATATCGTACTTAAGGTTTTGGCCAATCTTGGTTTTGTTCGGATCTTCCAGCAGCGGCTTTAACGCCGCTAACACCGTGTTGCGGTCAAGCTGCGCGGGTGCATCCAGATAGTCATGGGCAAGGGGCACATAGGCCGCCTCACCCGCATCCAAGGCCAAACCAATGCCAACAATTTCCGCATCCATGTAGTTAAGGCTGGTGGTTTCCAGATCAAAACAGAAGCGCTCTGCTTTTTGCAGCCGCTCTAGCCAACGCTCAAAGTCTGCCTGCTCCAGGATGATGTGATCTTCGCGAGTATTCTGCTGGGCAGGGGAGCCACTCCCCTGCAACTCGCTATCCGCAGCATCAACGCTGGTTGGCGCAGGCTCGCCGCCTTTGACGTCATCAACGCCCTCGTCTTTGCCTTCCAGCAGTTCACCCAGCCACTGGCGGAACTCCATCTCTTTATACAGCGTGACCAGCGCTTCACGATCGGGATGGGCGATATCCAAGTCATCCAGCCCCACCGGCAGATCACAGTCAATTTTAATGGTTGCAAGCTGGTAAGAGAGGAACGCCTGGTCGCGATGCTCTTCAAGCTTCTTGGGCAGGGTTTTCGCACCGCGGAAGGTAAGCGTTTTCACCCGTTCCAAGTCACCATAAATGGTCTCCAGCCCGCCCCCCATACCTTGCAGCAAGCCGATGGCGGTCTTTTCACCCACGCCGGGCACTCCGGGGATGTTATCGACCTTATCCCCCATCAGGGCGAGAAAATCGATAATCAACCCGGGGGGCAGGCCAAACTTCTCCTCTACCCCCGCCTCGTCCAGGGTTTCATCTTTCATGGTGTTGACCAGCGTAATATGGGCATTCACCAACTGCGCCATATCCTTATCGCCGGTGGAAATCACCGCATCACGACCCGCCTGGGTGGCGTGGTGGGCCAAAGTGCCAATGACATCGTCAGCTTCCACGCCTTCAACACATAACAGCGGCAGACCCAGCGCTTTTACACAGGCGTGCAGCGGGGCAATTTGGCTGCGCAGGTCATCGGGCATCGGCGGGCGATGAGCTTTATAGTCGCTGTACATATCATCACGAAAGGTTTTTCCCGGCGCGTCGAACACCACTGCCATGGGACTTTCGGGATAATCTTTAATCAGCCGCTTGAGCATGTTCAATACGCCCTTCACCGCGCCGGTAGGTTGACCATTGGAAGTCGTTAGCGGCGGTAACGCATGAAATGCACGGTAAAGATAGGAAGAGCCATCGACGAGAACGATTGGAGCGCGAGCCATAACCAAGTTCCATGTGTAAAAAGAATAGTTAAAAAATGCTTAAACGAGATTCCTACATGATACGCGTTGAGCGGGCTCCCTGCAGAATCAAAGCTGGCTCTCTTTATATCGATAACAACAACGCTGCCAACTGAGCTTTCAAGCCGCTACAATAACGGGCTTAGCAACCTGGGCGAGACTCTCATGGCTGTATTTACCCCGCTTAGCGACGCACAGGTCGCCGCGTTTTTAGAAAAATTTGATGTTGGCAGTTTCGTTTCCCTACAGGGCGTAGCGGGCGGTACCGAAAACTCAACGTTTTTTGTCACCACCGACCGCCGCGAACTGGTATTAACCCTGTTCGAACAGGGCGAGCATGAAGAGCTGCCATTTTTTGTCGAACTGATGGACTACTTAGACGAGCACCGCTTACCGGTCCCCGGCACGGTACATGACCGGGAAGGTATCGCGCTGCATAGTCTGGAAGGCAAACCGGCGCTGCTGTTTCCACGCCTACCTGGCCGTCATCCTGAGGCACCAAATTTGGTCCAGTGCCAAGTTCTGGGCGACACCCTGGGGCGCCTCCACTTGGTATCAAAGCGCTTTCCAGGCCATCGCCCTAACCCTCGTGACCTCAATTGGCTACGGGTCATGCACCATAAAGTATTGAGCTATCTTAGCCCCGCGGATCAAACGTTGATGAAAGACGAAGTTGACGATTTTGAGAGTGCCTTTAGCCAGCATGGTGAGCTGCCTCAAGGCGCCTTACACGGTGATTTGTTCCGCGACAACACCCTGTTTGATGGCGACACACTGGGCGGTATTATTGATTTTTACAACGGCTGCACCGGCGATTTACTATTTGATTTAGCGATTGTGATCAATGATTGGGCATCGAATGACGATGGCACGCTTAATCCTGAGCGCTACACCACCCTGTTAAGCGCCTACCAAGCACGCCGCCCGTTAACTACGGCTGAGCAGAGCATATGGCCTACCATGCTCCGTATGACGGCGCTACGTTACTGGCTTTCGCGTTTACTAGTGGTCTACGTTGATCCACCTGCTCATGATTTAACGCCCCACGACCCCGAACGTTTCCGAACTATTTTAAACGCGCGCATTGCTCATGGAGCACTGCCGCTGCCTGAGGTGTCTGCATGAGTGTGATGGCAACGACTAGCCCGGCGCTTCGCGCCCGGCGTACCTGGAATATCGATCAATGGGGAAGCGGTTACTTCGATGTCGATGACCATGGCCAAGCGCTGGTGCGCCCGCTGGGCAGCGATGCGGAGGGCCCAGCGTTACCACTAAGCGGCCTCGTTCGCCAGCTACAAAGCGCTGGACTGCGTTTGCCGGTGCTGGTGCGCTTTAGCGACATTCTCCACGACCGGGTTGAACAGCTATGCGGCGCTTTTGATGCTGCCATGAGCGACTGTGAGTACCTGGGCGGCTATACCGCAGTCTATCCGATCAAAGTAAACCAGCAGCGCCGGGTAGTAGAAGAGATTCTAGCCACCGCAGAGCGTGGCAACGGCCGTGTGGGGCTTGAAGCGGGCAGCAAACCGGAACTACTGGCGGTGCTGGCACTCTCCGACGGTGGCTCCTCTCTGATTGTCTGCAACGGCTACAAAGACCGCGAGTATGTGCGTCTTGCGCTGCTCGGTGAAAAGCTTGGCCATAAGGTCTATTTAGTGGTCGAGAAGCTCTCCGAGCTACAGCTGATTTTAGAAGAAGCCCGCGAGCTGGATGTTACCCCACGTATTGGCCTACGTGCCCGCCTGGCCTCGGTAGGGAAAGGCAAGTGGCAAAATACCGGCGGAGAGAAATCCAAATTTGGGCTGACCGCCAGTCAGATTCTTGAAGTGGTTGAAACGCTGCGTCACGAAGAGGCGTTGGCTAGCCTGCAACTAGTCCACTTCCACCTGGGTTCACAGATTGCCAATATTCGCGATATTCAGCGCGGGCTGCGCGAATGCGCACGCTTCTACCAAAACCTGATGGAGCTAGGCGCCCCCATTGACACCGTGGACGTGGGCGGTGGCTTGGGAATCGACTATGAAGGTACCCGCTCACGTAGTTTTTGTTCTGCTAACTACTCGATGCGGGAGTACGCGCGCAACGTCGTCAGCGCCTTTGCCCAGCTATGCCAAGAGGCAAACTTGCCGCAGCCACATTTAATAAGCGAATCAGGCCGTGCACTCACTGCTCACCACGCAGTGCTGATCACCAATGTGATTGGTGAAGAGCGTATTGATGACACACCACCCACCCGGCACTCTCAAGAAGATACACAAGTTGAGCTGCTATGGCGGGTGTTCGAGCAACTTGCCACCGCCCAAGAGCCGCGTATGTTGGTCGAAGCGTGGCACGATCTGCTCCAAGCGGTTAGCGAGCTTCAGGATCGTTTCGTGATGGGCTTGAGCAACATTACTGCTCGGGCCGAAGGCGAGCGCATTTATATGGCTGCCTGCGCGCGACTGCGTACTCAGTTGGATACCCGCAACCGCGCCCATCGCGAGATTATGGATGAGTTAGCGGAAAAACTTGCCGATAAACTATTCGTCAACTTCTCACTGTTTCAATCTGTCCCCGATGTGTGGGGGATCCAACAGATTTTCCCGGTACTGCCCCTCACTGGACTGGATCAGCCACCCACACGCCGGGCAGTTATCCAGGACATCACCTGCGACTCCGACGGTCGCATCGACAGCTATGTAGATGGCCAAGGCGTAGAGAGCACCCTGCCTCTGCCCGAGTGGACCTCGCCTGACGAGCGCTGGCTAGGATTTTTCTTGGTGGGGGCTTATCAAGAAATTCTTGGCGACCTGCACAATTTATTCGGCGATACCGATTCCGTTGATGCCGCGCTAAATACGGATGGCGAGTGGTCGCTGACCAACCCGCTAGCGGGCGATTCAGTGGCCGACGTACTGGCCTACGTCAACTTCAATGCCAATGTGCTCAAACAAAAACTCACCGACCAGTTGGCGGCAAGCGGCTTTACTGCCGATGAGCAGGCACGCTTTGCAGCTAGCTTAAGCGAAGGGCTGGAAGGCTACACCTACCTTGAATAGTTTATGATATGGATAGCTCAGTTTAAATAGCCCTAAAATAAGAAACGCCAACCGCAGGTTAACGGTTGGCGTTTCTATTGAGCTGAACAATAGCCAATGCTTGTGGCGTGCTATCTACTCAACTGTCTCGTCATACAACTGTGTTGTCATACAACAATCTAACTACTCAACTATCTAGCTACTCAACTACGCTGGTTTCGATGTCTAAGCCACCGGTCAAGGTTAAGCGCAGTTTTGAGCCGCGAACCAGCTCCCCAACGCCTGCTGGGGTGCCGGTCAAAATCACATCGCCCGGTTCCAGGGTGAAGTGACGGCTCATTTCAGCGACCAGCGTAGGCACTGCAAAGATCATATCGGAACCTTCGCCGTGCTGAACCTCTTCACCGTCGATCTCAAGCGTAAATGCCAGCGCATTCCAATTGGGAACGCGGCTTAACGGCAAGAACGAAGAAAGCGGGCAGGCACCATCAAACGCTTTACAAATTTCCCAAGGGTGCCCTTTCTCTTTTAGCTTCGTTTGTACATCACGCAGTGTTAGATCCATTGCCAAGCCAATACCGACGATTGCACGCTCGGCTTCATCCTGAGTGGCATGGGTTAACGTTTCACCTACCAGTAAAGCAAGCTCTACTTCGTAGTGCACGTCGCCACGTGAGAACGGTGGATCTAACGGT
>NZ_REBQ01000001.1 GCF_007692655.1 Halomonas sp. | reverse complement strand
GCGTGATTAATATTATCGAACAAACCCTGAATGACGTGTTGAACGCCACTGAAGTACCTGCCTGCAACGAAATGCAGTGTGGTTGGGCTGCCAGCCATAGCTTGGAAGGTGCCCAGGAATTAGCCCGTAACCTGCTGGCTAAGCGCAGTGAGTGGACAGAAGTATTTGCTTAAGCGCAATGTAAAAATGCCAATGCAGTAAGCCAAATGCCTCCTGGGCTATATGATACCCAGTGAGGCGTTTTTATTGCCCGTCCATTATCGAATGGAAAAAGCGAGCCAACGGTGACATGCTGGCACAATGCACGCATTTTACTACTGGTGAGGCATTCAGATGCTGTTAGACACTTGGCTTTTATACGTGATTGCCTGCATTGGCCTATCGCTTTCCCCAGGGCCGAACGGCTTGTTAGCACTCACTCACGGTGCCATGCATGGCAGCCGTAAAACGCTATTTACCATCATTGGTGGTGCAACAGGATTTATGCTGATTATTGCCCTGTGCATGTTTGGCATTGGTGCGCTGCTTAAATCGTCAGTGGTATGGCTAACGGTGCTGAAATGGGTTGGTGGAGCCTATCTAGTCTGGCTGGGAATTCAAGTATGGCGTTCACCACCGATTACCGGTGAGGTCGATGTGAATGCAAGCCAAGCCAGCGGATGGCACCTATATCGACAGGGCGTGCTGGCATCCATTACCAACCCCAAGGTGTTACTGTTCTTCAGCGCCTTCTTACCTCAGTTTATCAATCCACAGGGTAGCTTAGTGCTGCAGTTTTTCGTGCTAGCCGGCACTTTCGTGGCAATTGAATGTTTAGTAGAAGGCCTGCTCGCCAATATGGCCAACCGCATCCGCCACTGGCTAAAACGCGTGGGCCGCGGATTCAACCGCACCTGCGGCGGTATCTTTGTCGCCATTGGTGCGGCGCTGCCGCTACGGGCTTGAATTGGTATTGCTTGAACGCTTTATTCAAAGAGGGAAGCGTGAACTCAGGCAGGATCAATTGTCAGCAGTAACCGTTTCTCCCCTTCAGCAAGCGCTGGACTTCGATGGACCAGCCCATGGTGTTCATTGCCTATCCACCCGCTACCTTTAATAAGGGCAATATCCCCCGCGGCCATTGATTGAATCGCCGCTTCATCTCTCACGATTTCAGGTCGGTTTGGATGAGGCGCGCCGAGGCCCTCCCGATTAATCGCATATTCAGGTAGCCACTCACTGCCTGGCCCCATATAAGTAGAAACCAATCGCACAGGCAGGTTGTCGCAATGAAAACGCGGGCACATGGCGGCGTTGAGCAGCCTTAGTCGAATGCCTACCGTCTCGGTATTAAATAGGTAGGCCGTCGCTTCGGCCACGCTGGCAATATCGTCAATTAAGGCTTCAGCCGCATCGGGTTGCGGTAAGCGTTTTAAGAGATCTGCTTTGAGTGACTGATCTGGTTGTCCTAGCCAAGCAAATTGCCAAGAACGGCTTGTTTGACACTGCGCCGCCACGCTCAACGCTACGTCAGCGGGTAAGCGGCGGCGCATGATAGCGATGTTAATCTCGCCCTCAAAGATGCGTGGTAGCACACTGATTTCGCTAGCCAGGGCAAGCTGGCGAAGAGATGGCGATATTGAAGAGGCGATTGAAGGCATCTTGATTCTCACCTATGGCTGGGAATATGTTGGTCTTTGTTGGTATGTTATAACATATTTTTAGTTGCCTATGGCAAGCGTCCGTCAGCGTTTTATAGCTCTGAGGGCCATGCATAGCATCACGAGGAACCCTGCAAAGATATTCGCTGTCTTAGCACTAAATGTTCTATAGTGAGGGTGTTGAAAGATCAATAAAGTATTAAGGTGTCACATGCCGACAGTTAGTGCTTATTAAGGAGGAGTGTATGTCTCTACGTATCAATGCAGTAGTTCCAGACTTCAAAGCGGACTCTAGCCAGGGGCCGATTAGTTTTCATGAATGGATCGGCGACAGCTGGGCGATCCTGTTTTCTCACCCCAAAGACTTTACGCCGGTTTGCACCACCGAGTTTGGTGCTGTAGCGCAACTAAGCGCCGAGTGGGAGAAGCGTGGCACTAAAGTAATTGGGGTATCAGTGGATGGTGTGGAAGACCACAAGCGCTGGGCCGATGATATTAAAACCTACGGTGGCAGCGAGGTAGGTTTTCCGATCATCGCCGATAATGACCTGAAGGTGTCTAAACTGTTTGATATGCTGCCTGAGGATGCCTACCTACCGGATGGCCGCACCCCCGCAGACAGTGCCACGGTTCGGTCAGTGTTTATTATTGGACCCGATAAGCAGTTAAAGCTTTCGATGACCTATCCAATGACCGTAGGCCGCAACTTTGCTGAAATTTTGCGCGCCTTGGATGCCCTCCAGACAACCGTTAAGCATGGTGTGGCCACACCCGCTGACTGGACGGTAGGTCAAGACGTGATTATCCCTCCCAGCGTCTCGAATGAAAGCGCTAAAGAGAAGTACGGTGAGTACGAAACCATCCTGCCTTACTTACGTAAAACCCCGCTGCGCTAAGCGGTAGAAAGGGTAGATGCTAACGCCAGCCATGGGCTGGCGTTTTACTGGTTGGA
>NZ_REBQ01000104.1 GCF_007692655.1 Halomonas sp. | reverse complement strand
GGTGAGTTTAAGAATCTGACTTACTTCCTGACCGATGGTGATCCATCTTTCGATTACCGCACAGACAACGGCAATGTTAGTGGCCCAGGTAATGCTACTAGCTACAGCGTGCTGCAGAACTCTGTGAATGCTTTCCAGCCATTGGCTGAAATTAGCCAAGTCGAAGCAATCGGTATGGGTTCAGATGTGAGCCAGCAATACCTGCAGTTCTTTACTAATACTGGTGACTCAGTAGGGATGGAGTCGTTAGTTGTACCAGCATTTAGAGGCCCAGGTTGGGTGAATGTCAGCAATCCCACTACGGGTAACGCAGCCACTTATAACTGGGGTGGCGGTACGGTTAATGCACAAGCTGGCGATGTCGATATCGTTAATAATGCCGATGGCCTAGCTGCAGCTCTGGAAGGAAGTTCGGAGTTTGATGAGCTTGCAACGTTAGGTGGGGATGTCCTTCAGGGAGGTGCAGGCAACGATATTATTTTTGGCGACACCATTAATACTGATCATTTATCGTGGATCAATGGTGATACAGGCGCATCATTTGCCGCAGGCTCACATGATGGTATGGCTTACCAGGGATTACGTGAGTACCTAAAGTGGGAGGTCAATGATGGTACCGTGCCGGAAAACAGCCAGATTATTGACTACGTTCGTGAGAACTGGGAAAGCCTAATCGATACTGTGCGCACGGATGGCGGCAATAACATCCTTGATGGAGGTGAGGGTAATGACATTCTCATCGGCGGCTCTGGAAACGATACCCTTATCGGTGGCGAAGGTAACGACATCCTGGTGGGCGGTTTTGGTGATGATGTATTCCAGTGGAACTTTGGTGATCAAGGCACTGTAGATAAGCCCGCTATTGATATTGTGAAAGACTTCGGTAATGGAAACGATGTGCTTGATATTGCAGACCTCCTGCAAGATGAGAGTAGGGGAACCGTTGATCAGTATGTGTTTGCTGAGGAAGACAATGGCGACACGGTTCTTTATATAAATGCTACGGGTGGTCTGGCTGGAGATAAGGATAATGCTGACCAAGTCGTTCGATTGGAAGGCAAGACATTTGAAGATTTTGGTGGCGGTACAGGCCAGGATGTTATTCAGCATATGTTGAATAACGAACAGCTTAAGATCGACCAATAATCTACAATTGTTCTAGCAAGTAGTTGGAAGGCCGCCCTGGTTAGGGGCGGCTTTCTTGATGGTGATGGATTTCTTAGGAGTTAACCAATGCTCTACACGAAGCGTGATTTATCCGGCGACATCGTTATGCTCAGCAAAGAGCCATCGTCTGAGTGCAGTGAAACCATCGCACCTGATTCACCGGAAGTGTTGGCTTTTTTGGCCGATCAACCGGGTTCTTCAGCTCACTTTATAGCGTCTGATTTAGCGTTTGTAAGGGTGGTTGAAGATATTTTGGAAGTGCTATTGGAGAAAGGGATTATCACTTTTACGGACCTGCCGGAGGCGGCACAGGCTAAAGTGATGGAGCGTAAGTCATTGCGGGTTAAAAACAATGTGGACTTGTTAGGCGGCGATAGCGACACTATTTAGCTCGTTTAACTGCTCTGTGCCGCTATCTGTTAGCCGAAGTTAGCGTTTACGCTTGGCGTACGCCCGGTCCGGTTGCGCCATCAACCCCCACGCGGAACAGGCAGGTGAGCTCCTCGTCATCGGCAACCCCTTCACCAATCACCTGAATCCCCAGTGAGTGACACAGCGTTGCCATGCCGCGCACAATGGTTTGTTGCTCCGTCGAGCTATGCAGAGAGTGGATAAGACTGCTATCCATTTTTAAGTAGCTAAGCCCCACATCGTGCAGGTCTGCTAGTTTCGTAAACTCTGCCCCGACATGCTCTATGCCGAAAGTACAGCCCAATGGACGCAGAGCAGTGCATAGCCCCCGCAAACTGCCAATCGCATGTGTGCTTAGCGTGGCTGGCACTTCAAAGCAGAGTTGCTTGGCTAATAATGGCTGAGTTTCAAGCAGTGCACGCAGTTCGTTAACAAACTGAGTGTTAGTGATAGAAGCTGCAGAAAGGTTAATGCCCACTGGCCTAAGGTCAGTTTTAAGGTTAATAAGGGCTTTTTTAACCACGGCTAAATCAAGCGTGGGCTCCATTTCAAAGCGGGTAATCCAGGGGATAAAGACACCGGCTGTTTGCCACTCTCCTGCCAGTTTTAACCGCGCGGGACACTCGTAATGAATAATATCTTTTTGGGCATCTATCACGGGAAAGTACGCTAACTCGGGCCCTACTCGAATTGCAGCTTCCAGCGCGCTGCGCCATTCAGCGTGGCTGCTATAAAGAGAAACGTGCTCGCGTTGCTGTATGACGATTTTCTCGCTGGACGTAAGGCTCTCAGCTTGGGCCAAAGCGTTATCCAGGGTCGCCAACAGAGTGCTGCGCTGATCATTAGGTGCATAAGGCACAATGGCAGTAGGCAGGTTGACCTCTACGGAAGGGGCCGTCGCGGTTACACTGGCCAGCGCTGCTATCACCTGTAGTTTTAGCTGTTCGGCGTTTTCAATGAGCGGCAGTAAGAAAATAAAATCACTGCCGTTGAGGCGACCTATGACAGGTTCTGCAGACTCTTTGTCCAACTGACTAAGCTGAGTAACAAGCGTGCTCAATAGCTGGTCGGTATCTGCATAACCTAGTTGCTCATTGAGTGTTTCGAGTGCCTGAACGCGGACCATAATCAACATGCCTGTCGCACGGGCATCATCACTGCTTAATTGAGAAGAGAGCTTACCCATAAAAACATCACGATTAAGCGCCCCCGTGACTCTGTCATGCTGTAAATGGCGGCGTAATTCATCCAGTTTATGGCTCTCATGGGTTAGCATCTGGTGAACATTAGCAGACAGCACGTTCATGGCTTGGGTGACTTGGCGTAGCTCTAAGGTGCGTGGCTCTTTAATGGTGGTAAAGCGTCGAGCACTGATATCCTGAGCTTGAGCGACGACACGGGAAAGAGGGTGTTTGATGCCGCGTACCACCACGGTAGCAATTGCTAAACTGATCGCTCCCGCCAGTAAAAACCAAGCGGCGAGTTCTAACGTGCTACGCCAGAGCGATGCATAGGCAAAGCTATGCTGGCTTTCAAGTTCCAGTGTGCCGAACTGACGCCAACCGTCTTGGATGGTTGCCACACCGGTGGGCACATCAAACTCAATTAGCTGACGGAACCAGGCGGGTACATCACCGCTATAATCATTAGCAGAACGTTCAATGATGACGCTTCCATCCGTGTCTCTCAGCGCAATCTGTCGGTAGTAACCGGTATCGAACTGTGCCGCAACAAGTAGCTCAAGAGTGACGAGGTCTTTATCAAGCTGGCTCATGGAGAGCGCTAAGGCAGTGGCATTATCTTCGTTCTTAATGCGCACCTCTTGCTCAATATAATCACGACTTGTTGTGATGCTGATGACGAGGCTACCAATGAACGACAGCAGCAGCAGGGCGATGATAGCAAGCCAAAGTTGTTTGATAAGTGACATGGTGCCCTTTCCTTTTAGATGAAGCCTTGGGTCTGCATACGTTCAATAACGCTGCGCCAGCGTGATAGCCTTGCCAATGGATCCGCGCGGGATTCAGATGAGCCGCCCGCCCAGAGTCCATCGCTGTTAAAACTAAACAGAGGGTCAAGATCGGTGCGCTGTGAGGCAGGGCTAATAGAGGGGACAATATTGTCCAACACTAATGGCTCTGCATCCGGGGTGGAGTAATAGCCTAACACCATGTGGGCTTGGGTGATTTGACTTCTCCCGATGCGCGCACGGACGTAAATCATACGTAAATAGTGACTCGAAACGCCCAGTTGTTTCAGGGTAATGTATTTGGCGATGGAGTAGTCTTCACAATCACCTTGGCTTTTCCCCATTGTTTCTAATGGTGTCGCCCAAAAATCTTCCTGTCCCCAAACATGAATATCATCAACCCACCTGATGCGGCGATTGAAAAAATCATTAACGCCCCTAAGTTGGGCTTGAATATCTTGCCCCTGCAGTTGCTGAAGTAGCACAAACCACTCTTCTAATACGGCCAAACCGGGCTGGCCATACATTCGTTGCATGTTTTGGCGTAAGCGCTGGGGATCGAATGCCGATGCCGTTGTGGGGTGAATGCCGAGCCCAACACCCAAGCATAGCGCGCCAGCAGTTGCTAAGAACTGCCGACGCGAAAAATTAATAGAATTCTGGCTGGGAGAAGCGGGCATAGGTCGCCGTTGGTAACCACCGAATAGAGCTTAAGATTACAAGCTGCGGTGATTAAGTGCTACTGCGTATAGTAAAAAGAACCCATCAAAATGATTACTCGCTGGTTGCCTGGTAAGTTATTTCTAACGTTTCTAGCAAGGGCTCCAGCGCTGGCCACACATTATCCAGAATAATGGGCTGAGCGTCGGCGGTAGGATGGATGCCGTCGCTTTGCATAAGGGCGTTGTCGAGAGCAACATTCTCAAGTAAGAAAGGAACTAACGGCACGTCGTACTCCTCTGCCAAGGAGTGATATACGCCGGTAAACGCATCCCGATACGCCTGACCATAGTTGGGTGGGATGTCGATTCCCAGCAGTAACACTTGAGCGCCTGCCTCCTGGCTTTGCTCAATCATTGCCGCTAAGTTAGCCTGCATCTGAGCAGGGGGGAGGCCGCGAAGCCCATCGTTTCCACCCAGCTCAAGTAGAACAATATCTGGGTTACGCTGTCCGATAATATCAGGAAACCGCTGCGCACCACCGGAAGTTGTTTCACCGCTGATGCTAGCATTGATAACATGTGCGTCACCTTCTAAGCGCTCTGATAACAGGCTGACCCAGCCCTCTTCGCGCTCAATACCGTACGCTGCGCTTAAACTATCGCCCATCACTAGCAGGGTGGGGCCTGAATCAGCATTAACAGGCTCTGCGTTGATCGATTCTGCGTTGATAGATGATGAGGCCAAGGCGGCTACCAGCAGGATCAGCCATGCGGCTATCATACGGTTCAGTCCACTCCAAGCTACAGGGATGCTTCGCTTCATGCCTTACTCCTCTGATCAAACGTCAAGTTCATTAACTGATAATGCAACATCGAGCGTGTCACCCCAAGCTGATCGCCAGCCCCTTACCGACCACCAAGTAGCCAGCAATGTTCCCGATGGGCCTGTAAGGCAGCCGGTACTCCATGCGGACAAACTGTCTAAGCAGGTGATTAGTGGTGAGCGCTCGCTAACCATTTTACATGACTTGTCGCTAAGCGTAGCGGAAGGTGAGAGTGTTGCGATTCTCGGTAAAAGCGGGGCGGGTAAGTCAACACTGCTAGGGTTGTTAGCCGGACTCGATACACCCAGCGACGGCGAGCTCACTCTATTTGGTCAAGCGCTCAGTCGCTTGGATGAAGATGGCCGAGCAGCACTCCGCGCTGGCAGAGTGGGGTTTGTATTTCAGAACTTTCAGCTACTACCCACCTTAAGCGCGCTTGAGAACGTTATGCTGCCGCTGGAGCTTTCACCGCGTGCCGGTGAAACTCACACGGCGACGCAATGGCTAACCCGGGTAGGGCTTGGCGAACGGGTAGAGCATCTACCTAAACAGCTTTCAGGTGGTGAGCAGCAGCGAGTGGCGGTTGCCCGCGCTTTTGTAACCGATCCAGAGCTGGTCTTCGCCGATGAGCCCACTGGCAATCTGGACCCCGATACCGGGGCACAAATCATTGATTTATTGTTCACACTGAACCGTGAAGCAGGTACCACCCTTATTTTAGTGACCCACGATCACGCGTTAGCGCGCCGCTGTGACCGCTGCCTACGCTTGGATCACGGGCGGTTAGAACCCTTTGTGCCAGCTCACACCGCAAGCGAAGAGGGGGCATAATGAGTGATGTGAACTGGCGTTTGGCAATGCGCAGTCTTAAACGTGACCTGCGCGCTGCCGATGTGCGAGCGTTATTTATTGCACTGGTACTAGCGGTTGCGGCCTCCACAATGATCGCCTTCTTTTTAGACCGTTTAGAGCGTGGCCTGGAGCGTCAGGCTGGGCAAATGTTGGGCGGTGATTTGGTGCTGGAGCAGCGATCCCCGTTCTCTGATGAGTTGAGGGCCACCCTGGAAGAGGCGGGCTTTACTCTCAGTGATCAGGTGGGTCTCGTTTCAATGATTAGTCGGGGCGATAATTTTCAGCCTGCGAGTTTAAAGGCCGTCGATGATGTTTACCCCCACTATGGGGTCTCTCATGTGGATTTTGGCAGTGGCACCGAGCAGGTAGCGTCGGGGCCACCTCCTGGAGAGGTCTGGGTTGACCCACGCTTAGTACAGCTAATCGAAATTGAGTTGGGTAATCAGGTCCAGGTGGGACAGGCTGAGCTTACCGTCACCGGTATTATTGAGCGTGAAGCAGATCAATCCGGTGGCTTTGGCAATTTTAATCCACGTCTAATGCTTAGCACCGCAGATCTCGACGCCACTGGACTTGTCCAGCAAGGGTCGCGGGTGGAGTTTGAACTTTTAGCGGCGGGCCCTCCTGCGGCCCTTGAACAAGTGCAAGGTCTGTTAGCTGAGTTGCGTCGCGACGGAGTAGAGGTGCGGGATGTGCGGGTTGATCGGCCCCAGCTGGGGAATGCGCTAGAACGTGCTGAGAGCTACCTTGGATTAGCCGGGCTGGCAGCCGTGCTTCTGGCGGGCGTGGCGGTGGCGATGTCCACCCGGCGTTACGTGGAGCGCCATCTGGATACCGCTGCGCTGCTGCGCTGTTTTGGCGCCAGTCAGCGGCAGTTAGTGACTATTTTCACGTTGCAGTTATTAGGGTTGGCGCTAGTGGCTGCGGCTATTGGAGCGCTGCTGGGGCTAGTGGGCCAAGCGATACTACTTTGGCTGCTAGTGAGCTTTCTCCCCATGACACTTCCACCGCCGGGTCTAATGCCGTTGGGGTTAGGGGTGTTTACCGCACTGGCCGTTTTAGTGGGCTTTGCAGGACCAACGCTGCTGCGTATCAAACAAGTCAGTGCACTGAAAGTGCTCCGCCGTGAGTTAGACCCGCTGCCTCCTTCAGCCTGGCTAGTGGTCGGGGTAGCTAGCGTTGTGTTTGGTGGGCTGTTATGGCTCTACTCTGGCAGCCTTCCACTGGCCATGGCACTGTTAGTCGGTGGGGCCTTACTGCTCGGCTTGCTGTGGCTGATTAGTGCATTTCTGTTAAGCGCTCTGCTCAAGGGTGTGCAGCGTTTATCCGGCAAGAGTGAGTGGTCCCAGGCGCTGCGTTTGGGTGGTCGTCAATTGGCGAGGCGGCGCCAAGCAGGCCTAGGGCAGTTATTAGCGTTCTCAGTGACCTTTTTCGCCATGGCAATGATTGTACTGGTGCGTGGTGACTTACTGAGTACGTGGCAAGATCAACTGCCAGATAATACCCCCAACTATTTTGCGATCAATATTCAGCCTTCCGAGCGCGACCCTTTTGAAGCGGCGGTTTCGCCTCGGGTTGACACGCAAAGCACTCTTTATCCCATGGTGCGCGGGCGTATTACGGCGATTAATGATCAGCCTCCTAGAGATGCTGTACCCGCAGATGCGCGTGGCGATAATTCCCTGCGTCGAGAACTCAACCTAACTTGGCAGGCTGAGTTGCCTGAAGGTAACGAAGTAGTGGCGGGGGAGTGGTTTTCAGCAGACCAAACCCAAGGGAGCAGTGAGTCGGACCAGGGCTGGATGAGTGCAGTTGAAGCAACCCCCCAAACGTCTCCGGTACCTATTTCCATAGAAGATGGCCTTGCCGATAGGTTGAGTTTAGGCATTGGCGATGAAATGACATTTTCGGTAGGTAGTGATGAGATTGCGGCGCAAATTACCAGCCTACGCAGTCTTAACTGGGATAGCTTCCAACCGAACTTTTTCGTGATCTTTCCGCCTGGCGTGCTGGAGCAGTTTGGCCATAGTTATATTACTGCGTTTCACTTGCCTGAGACGGAAGAGGGGTTGATCCGAGAACTGATCACCGAGTTCCCTGGCGTCTCCTTGCTTAACGTTGATGCGATTTTAGGCCAGGTGCGAGAGGTGCTTACACAGGTCACTCGTGCGGTGGAGTTAGTGCTTGCATTGGTGCTATTGGCAGGCATTAGCGTGCTTTACGCGGCACTCACTGCAAGCCGTCCGGTACGTGCCCACGAAAGCGGATTACTGCGCGTGTTTGGGGCAGGCAGCAGAATGATTTCGCGGGTGCAGGGAGCAGAATATGCGCTCTTGGGCTTTGCCAGCGGGCTAATGGGGGCGGTATTGGCAGAGCTTGCCACGGGGGCGCTCTATATTTACTGGTTGGATCTCACGCCGCGCTTCCACTTAGGGCTGTGGGTCTTCCTACCTCTCGGCGGTGCGCTGTTGATTGGCGTGATTGGTCATGCATTGTCTCGTGGGCTGCGTCGTCAGGCGCCGGCGGCCAGCTTGGGCCTCCTTGGGGAGGCTTAAACTTGCCGCTATTGAGGAGCGGCTGTGACGTTAGCGGGCTAGCCACAAGCCGATGACGATGGCGCTAACAACAGCAATAAAAAAGACCAGATTACGAGCGCGTGTATCGCGGCTTGGTTTCATGGCAACACCGAAATAATGTGGAGGAAAGCAGCGGAAGCATTACGTCGAGCATGGTACCTTTTGTAATGCGCGTCGTCATCTTGGCTGCTTTTATGCCGTGTTTTCATGAAGTGTTTTCATGAAGTGCTTTTGTTTAGGATTGCTTGCTTATGCCCCACATTACCTCTTCGGCTGCGCGCGTCTTCGCGTCGCAGCCGCTTTCATTGGCCCAGGGTCGTCTTGCTGCGCTTAGCTGGGGGCGAGCTGACGCACCTACGTGGCTGGCCTTACACGGTTGGTTAGACAATGCCGCCAGTTTTTCGCGATTAGCGCCGCTGTTGGTCGACGCATTAGACATCCGTATTGTGGCACTTGATTTTCGTGGCCATGGGCACTCATCGCACATTGCGGCAGGTAGTGACTATGCGCTGTGGGATTACTGCCATGATGTGTTGGATGCGATGGAGGCACTTGGCCTCGAGCAGGCTAGCTTATTAGCCCACTCCATGGGGGCCGCGGTCTCCTGCTTACTTGCCGCCGCGCTGCCTGAGCGCATCAAACGTTTAACCTTGATTGACGGCCTGGGCGCGCTCAATACGCCGGTTGAAGAGACTGCTAGCCAGTTGCATAAAGGACTGACCGCTTACCGTCGGCCAATTTCTCGATCGCCTCGCTATCCAGACCTTGAAAGCGCCATTGCCGCGCGGGTTGCCGGTGGCGTGACGCCGGTGGATAGCATAACCGCTGCGCCACTGGTAGAGCGTAACACTCAAGCCACGGCTGATGGCCATGTACAAATGCGAACCGACAGCCGTTTATTGAAACCTTCCCTGGTGCGCTTTACCCCTGAACAAGTGCTTTCGTTGTTGGCGAAGATCCAAGCGCCGGTGCTATTAATAGAAGGTAAACATGGAATATTGGGTGAGCGCGCTTGGGCAGTAGAAGCGCGCCAATCCGTGCAGTTCCTAGCTCGCGAAGTGCTCAATGGTGGCCACCATTTACATTTGGAGCCCCGAGCCGTGTCACAAGTAGCCTCTGCCATTATCGGTTATTGGGGCGGCAGCGCTGATTAAGGAAAACTAAATGAACACCTTGGCTCATTTGGGGAGCGGTAACAAAGTGGCGCTTGTATTAGGCAGCGGCGGCGCTCGTGGCTATGCGCATATCGGTGTCATTGAGGCGCTGGAGGCACGAGGCTTCGAGATAATCGCCGTTTCCGGTTGCTCAATGGGCGCGCTGATTGGTGGTATTTACGCAGCGGGTAAGCTGCCTGAATATCGCGACTGGGTGTGTAATCTTGATTATTTTGATGTGCTTAAACTGGTCGATGTGACCTGGAGCCCCATGGGGGCGATGAAGGCCAGCAAAGTAATGAGTAAGTTAGAAGCGCTAGTAGGCGATATTTTGATCGAAGATTTGTCGATTCCTGTCACTACCGTCGCGACAGACTTAGTACGTCAACGAGAGGTATGGTTTCAAAATGGTTCGTTGCTGCGTGCTATTCGTGCCTCTATTGCCGTACCAGGCGTTATTACCCCCGTGCATTTAGGCGATCAAGTCTTGGTAGATGGTGGGCTACTTAATCCGCTTCCCATTATGCCGGTGGTAGCCGCTCACGAAGCCGACTTTGTGGTCGCGGTGAACGTGACGGCCCATAGCCCGTTGCCGATTACTCTGGAGGAATTGCTTCCCAAAGACGAGGAAACTGCTGATAGTCGAAGCGAGCAAGAGCGTCAGCGTGATCAAAGCGTGGGAAAATGGATCGGCGATGTTCGCACTGTCACCAAGAAGCTGTGGGATGGTTTTGGCGGCAGTTCGGAAGAAGAGGGGGAGCTGGAAGAGACGCCCGACGCGCGTGGTAAGCGTGAATGGAGCAAGCTGGATATGATTTTAGAGTCGTTTGATATTACTCAAGCGGCCCTTGCCAAGTACAAAGTGGCGGGTTATCCACCGGATGTATTAATCGAAATTCCTAAGACGGTTTGTAGCACCTATGAATTTCACCGGGGGCGCGATTTGATTCGTTTAGGCAGGCACTTGGCCGATGAAGCGCTGGAGCGCCGCATGCCTAGCATTGCCTCTGATGCTGCTGAGTAAAGTTACAGGCCTCGTTTGCGCAAGAGAACATAGACCGCGCCAGTACCTCCATCAATATCCACGGCTGAGCAAAAAGCCAGCACGTTAGGCCACTCGCGTAGCCACGCATTCGTGTGGCTCTTGAGCACTGGGAAGTCAGATGTGGAGCCCCATGCTTTACCATGCACCACCAATACGCAGCGCAGACCTTGGCTGGCTGCATCACCCAGAAAACTCTCCAGCTCCGCGCGAGCTTCTTCCAGGGTAAAGCCATGTAGATCAAGCCCTGCCTGCCACGCCGTTTGGCCGCGTTTTAACTGACTGAATGCTCGCCACGGCAGGTCTGGAACGCTGAATTCTAAATACTCAGAGGGGCGAACGGCCTCCACCCTACCATCTGAGGTGCGCCCACTTGCCTGGGGAGCACTGCTCTCGACGGCGGCATTGCGTCGAGCCAGGTGTGCTTCCCTATCACGTTTTGGCTTGCCAGGGTCTGCTTGATTAGTAGCGATAGGGCGCACACCCGCCGCTTTCAACGCGTCCCGGAAGGCACTGATGTCGTCATCATTTGGCAGGTGGCGGTGTCGCGTCATGGTAGGCTCAGGTGGAAAAGAAGTGGATCAGTTAACGGACAACAGTATAGCGGGCTGAGCGCAGCTGTGAACCGGGCGGCGCGAAAGGTACAATCTTTATTTGCCATATGGATAACGCTTTATCAGCTGTGTCTGAAAAGTACCGTTTATCAGGAGCCGTTGTGACCAAGTATCTTAACGCTGAAAATGCTCACTCAACCCTTTCTCTGGCGGATTCGGCGCTGGTGAGCGATCTGTTTACGCTACGCGATTATCTCCGCTGGGTATCGAGCGAGTTTTATTTGGCAGGGTTGCACTACGGCCATGGTACAGACTCTGCTTGGGATGAAGCGGTGGCGCTTTGTTTGGGCACTCTGCATCTGCCATGGAATATTGACCCCAGTGTATTAGAGGCGCGGCTGCTGCCCGTTGAGCGACAGCGTATCATTACCCTGGCCCGTGAGCGTATTGTTACGCGCCGCCCGTTGCCCTATCTGTTGGGTGAGAGCTTTTTTGCGGGACATGCGTTCAGCGTTGATGAACGCGTGCTGATTCCACGCTCACCTATTGCTGAGCTGATTGAAGATGGCTTTACCGCTTGGTTTCCAGAAGAGCCACCTTCTAGCGTGCTGGACCTATGCACTGGCTCCGGCTGTATTGGCATTGCCACTGCGCTCTATTTGCCTACCTGCGAAGTGGCGCTTGCCGATATTAGTCAGGATGCTTTAGCCGTGGCGCGGCAAAATATTACCCGCCACGATGTAGGCGACCGGGTGCGTGCTGTGGAATCAGACGTATTTCATGGCCTTGAAGGCCAGCGATTTGATTTGATTGTGTCCAATCCGCCCTATGTAGATGCTCGGGACCTTGCCACCATGCCCGCAGAGTTTCGGCATGAGCCTTCACTGGCACTGGGGGCTGGTAGCGACGGCTTGGATATTGTGCGACGTATACTGCGTGAGGCACGTGAATACTTAACTGATGAGGGGTGGCTGATCGTAGAAGTCGGCAACTCTGATCGCCATGTGGAGGCGGCGTTTCCTGCGGTGCCTTTTCTATGGCTTGAATTCGAGCGTGGCGGCCAGGGTGTGTTTGCCTTGAGCGCTGCTGAACTCGACGCCCATGCGGCGTCTTTCCTGTGAGGAATTAACGGCCATGTCTGGCAATACGTTTGGCAAACTATTTACCGTCACCACTTTTGGTGAAAGCCACGGCCCCGCACTGGGGGCCATTGTTGATGGCTGCCCGCCTGGGCTGCCATTAAGTGAAGCGGATCTTCAGCGTGATCTGGACCGCCGTCGTCCGGGCAGCTCGCGGCATACCACCCAGCGCAAAGAGCCTGATCAGGTGCGTATTCTTTCTGGCGTTTTTGAGGGCAAGACCACCGGCACCTCGATTGGCTTATTAATTGAGAATACCGACCAGCGCTCTAATGATTACTCAAAAATCAAGGAGCAGTTTCGACCCGCCCATGCGGATTACACCTACCATCATAAGTATGGTCACCGCGACTACCGGGGCGGTGGGCGCTCAAGCGCCCGCGAAACTGCTATGCGGGTGGCTGCTGGCGCTATTGCTAAAAAATATTTGGCTGCCCAGGGCGTTCAGATCCGCGGTTATATGAGTCAGTTAGGGCCAATTAAAATCGACTTTAAACAGTGGGAGTCTGTCGATCAAAATGCATTCTTCTGCCCTGATCCGGAAAGAGTAGCTGAGCTGGAAACTTATATGGATCAACTGCGCCGTGACCAGGACTCGGTCGGCGCTGAAATTACCGTGATTGCCGAAGGCGTGCCAGTCGGGTTAGGTGAGCCAGTGTTTGATCGCCTGGATGCTGATCTGGCGCATGGTTTGATGAGTATAAATGCCGTAAAAGGAGTAGAGATTGGTGCGGGTTTTGGCTGTATTGATCAGCGCGGCAGTGAACATCGTGATGAAATGACGCCTGAAGGTTTTCTGTCCAATCATGCTGGTGGGGTGTTGGGCGGCATTTCCAGTGGGCAGCCTATTGTTGCTCGTTTAGCGTTGAAGCCTACGTCGAGTATCACCACGCCGGGGCGCTCTATTGATGTTCATGGTCAGGCGATAGAAATCATTACCAAAGGTCGGCACGATCCCTGTGTGGGGATCCGTGCGACGCCCATTGCTGAGGCGATGATGGCAATCACGCTGCTTGATCATTGGCTTCGTCAGCGTGGTCAAAATGGAGACGTTAACGTTGATACGCCGCGTTTAACACAGCGTTAACGACACAAGGTAAGGTTTGCATATCGCTGCTACACTCAAATACAACAATGCAGGACTATAAAGCAGGAGCCGCCTATGAAAATTAACGTTGAGTTTGAGCTTACACCTGATGAGTTTCGCCATTCCTTGGGGTTGCCTGATGTTGAAGCCTTTCAGAAAAATCTGCTAGAGAATATCCAGCAGCAGATGGAGTCCGGCGTAGAGGGGTATGACCCTATGAGCCTGATGCGGCCTTTTCTGCAGCAGCCAATGATGCAGCAGGGGCTTTCTCAGGGCCTCTCTCAAGGTCTAGCCAATTTCGGCACCTATCAGCAAATGATGCTAGATATGCTGCGCCAGGCGGGCACTAGTAGCGGTTCTGCCAACACTGATAAAGAGGCTAGTAAAGAGACGAATCAAGGCGCTTCGGAACAAGCCAAATCTAACAAAGGATCGTCAAGTGAGAGGAGCACGAAAGCCACTGCTTCATCTCGCTCTCGAGCAAAAGGGTAGATGGTAGGGGCGCTATTTTAAGAGCATTGCAAAGCGCCATGCCAGAGACTACTCTTTGTTGCAGTGCAGCAAGGCTAGGTTGAATCGCGATGAGTCACTCAAAGGCTCATGCCAAGGAATGAATGAGGAGCAGACACTATGCAAGACAATATGATGGACGCCTTTAACGCCCAGACTAAGCAAATGTTCGAGCCAATGCGCAAAATCAATTCGCTCATGCTCAACAACATGGAAAAAATGACGCATTACCAGTTGGAGGCCATGAAGCGCTATAGCCAAATGGGAACAGAGCGCATGCGTAGCGCTACTGAAATCCAAGATGCTGAGAGCCTGCGTGATTTTGGTACCAAGCAAGCTGAAATGATGAATGAGCTCTCCCAGCAGATGCAAGAAGACGCGCGGGTAATGAGTGAAATGAGCCTGCAGTTTAAATCTGAAATGGAAAAGATGTTCAGTGAAGCCGGGCAGCAAATGTCTGAGCAAGCCAAGGCAGCCACGAAAGGTGAGCAAACAACAAAAGCCACGAGTCAATCTTCGCGTAAGAGCTGATTGGTGACATCATCGCGGCGCCCTCTTGGGCGCCGCGATGTTTTTGTCGGTCTATTCGATATTGCCTGTTAAATATAAATTAGCTATTACAGCTCGGTTATTACAATAGCCCCGGTGATTCAAACCTGGGTCGGAGCGTTTGGTGCGCCTTGTTATAGGCGAGGGGAGAGTCAGTTATGCATTCGGCGTGGCAAAATCCGTTTCAAGCGATGGCAGGGCTATCACAAGAGCTCTCAAAAGGGTTGTCTCAGGGGCTGCCTCAAGGCGTGCCTGAAGGGCTATCACAATCGGAGGTTGAAGCCTGGAATAACCAGCTTAAAGAGATTGGGGAGCAGTACCAGGGGCTCATGCAGGACTTGCTTGCTCGCATTGCGCCGAGTGAAGCCGCCGATTCAATTTACACTGACATGCGTGAAAGCTTTGAAGCAGGCGCGCAGGCCTTGATGCAAAACCCTACGTTATTATGGGAAACCCAATCCCGGTTATTGCAAGATCAGTGGCTATTATGGCAACAGGCTCTGCGCGGGATGGCTGGCGAAGAGGTCGCTCCACTGATAACCCCTGAGAAGAGTGATCGTCGTTTCAAAGACGAAGCTTGGACCCAAGATCCTCACTACATGGCCATCATGCAGCAGTACTTGTTGTTCTCCCAGATGATGGAGGAACTTGTTGAGAGTTTAGACGGCCTAGACGCAACCCATAAACGCAACCTGGGTTTCTACGCGCGCCAAATGGTCAATGCGATGGCGCCGACTAACTTTATGTCCACTAACCCTGAGGTGATGCGCCGCACGGTTGAGACGAAAGGCCAAAACCTGATTGATGGTTTAGAGCGGCTGCGAGAGGATTTAGGCAACTCAGCCGAGGGGATCAATGTCCGCATGACGGATCGCAGTGCCTTTGGCGTGGGCGAAAATATTGCTGTCACCCCCGGTGCCGTGGTGTACGAAAATGAATTAATACAGTTAATTCAATACACGCCGACGACAGAGAAGACCTTTAAAACACCGCTGTTAATGGTGCCGCCGTGGATCAATAAATACTATATTCTTGATCTACGTGAAGATAACTCCATGGTTAAGTGGTTGGTGGAGCAGGGCCATACGGTTTTCCTAATCTCCTGGCGTAATCCTGGTCCGGAACAGCGTGATATCACCTGGGCCGACTATATGCAGATGGGCCCGATTAGCGCGATGGACGCCATTGAGCAGGCCTGCGGGGAGAAATCGGTTAATATTCTTAGCTACTGTGTTGGCGGTACGTTAACCGCCTCTACGGTGGCATACCTCACCAGTACTCGCCGTGGGCGGAAAGTTAAGTCGGTGACCTATATGGCAACGCTGCAGGATTTTCGTGATCCCGGCGACATTGGCGTGTTCCTTAATGAGCGTGTTGTTGATGGAATTGAGCAAACGCTGCAAGCCAAGGGTTACCTTGATGGTCGTTCCATGGCCTATACGTTCAACTTACTGCGTGAAAATGATCTGTTTTGGTCATTCTATATTAGCAACTATTTAAAAGGCGAAACGCCTGCTGCTTTTGATCTGCTCTATTGGAATACCGATGGCACCAACCTTGTGGCAGGTACCCATGCTTGGTATTTGCGCCATATGTACTTAGAGAATCGCTTGGTCGAACCGGACGGCATTGAATTAGACGGCGTGAAAATTGACTTGCGCAAAGTGTCGGCGCCTAGCTATTTCGTGTCGACCAAAGAAGATCATATTGCCAAATGGAACAGTACTTACTACGGTGCGCTGCTACCCAAGGGGCCTGCCACCTTTGTGCTGGGCGGCTCTGGTCATATTGCGGGGATTGTTAATCCGCCCCATAAAAATAAGTACGGCTATTGGACTAACGAAGCGCTGCCAGAAACCCACGAAGCATGGCAAGAGGGAGCGACCTTTAACGAGGGCTCCTGGTGGCCTCATTGGCAAACGTGGATGACACAGAACGGCTATGTGGATAGCGAAAAGATGGTACCGGTGCGCCAACCAGGTGATGGCGAGCTCAAGGTGATAGAACCCGCACCAGGCCGCTATGTAAAGATGACGATCCCAGAGGTGCTCGGAGAGATCCCGACCTCTTCATGACCCGTTAATTGGCACTCATGGTTGGTTGTTGAGAGCAAAAAACCCGCTGATTTCAGCGGGTTTTTCGTTGGGTAACCACCGTGTTTAGCTGCGATTGACCACCTTAACGAAGGATGACGTCGCTAACTCCAGATGGCGTTATTAATTACGAATTAAGTAATCGAACGCACCCAGCGATGCCTTAGCGCCTTCGCCCATGGCGATAATAATCTGCTTGTAAGGTACGGTGGTGACATCCCCTGCTGCGAATACGCCGGGCACAGAGGTCATGCCGTGTGCATCGACAATGATTTCACCGCGGGGTGTCATCTCTATCGGCGAACCTTTCAACCACTCGGTGTTAGGCACTAGGCCGATTTGAACAAAGATACCTTCCAATGCGATGGATTTACTCTCATCGGTGGTGCGATCTTTATAGTTCAAGCCATTGACGCGGCTTCCGTCACCGGTGACTTCGGTGGTTTGGGCGTTCAAAATGATATCGACGTTGGGCAGGCTCTTCAGCTTTTTCTGCAGCACCGCATCGGCGCGCATTTCACCCATGAACTCAAAGAGGGTCACGTGACCGACAATGCCCGCTAGATCAATAGCGGCTTCAACACCGGAGTTACCGCCACCAATCACGGCAACGCGCTTGCCTTTGAATAGCGGGCCATCGCAGTGCGGACAGTAAGCAACGCCTTTATTGCGGTATTGCTGCTCGCCAGGAACATTCATCTCGCGCCAGCGGGCCCCGGTCGCCAGTATTAACGTTTTGCTTTTCAGTTTTGCTCCAGAATCAAACGTAATCTCATGCAAACCACCTTCTGCCTCAGCGGCTTTAAAGGCAGTGGCCAGTTGCAGATTCATGACGTCAACTTCGTACTCTTTCACGTGCTCTTCGAGTGCGCTAACTAGTTTTGGGCCTTCGGTATGCGAAACAGAGATGAAGTTCTCAATCCCCATCGTATCTGCCACCTGCCCGCCGAAGCGTTCAGCGGCAACGCCAGTGTTGATGCCTTTACGGGCTGAATAGATGGCTGCGGCCGCGCCTGCGGGGCCTCCACCAATAACCAGGGTATCAAAGGCGGCTTTTTCACTTAGTTTCTTGGCATCGCGCTCGGCGGCGCCGGTGTCGACCTTGGCTAGAATTTGCTCCAGCGTCATGCGCCCTTGATCAAACGGTTTGCCGTTTAGATAGATGCTTGGCACCGACATGATCTCGCGAGACTCTACTTCATCCTGGAATAGCGCACCGTCGATGGCTACGTGACGTATGTTTGGATTGAAGATCGCCATCAAATTGAGTGCCTGAACCACGTCTGGGCAGTTCTGACAGGAGAGCGAGTAATAAGTCTCAAATAACATCTCGCCATCAAGTGATTTTATCTGATCGAGCAACTCTTCGGATGTCTTAGGCGGGTGACCGCCGACCTGAAGCAGGGCGAGTACCAGCGACGTGAATTCGTGGCCCATGGGAATGCCAGCAAACACAACACCAGTCTCTTCACTGGGACGATTGATCGCAAACGACGGCTTACGAGTATCCTGGCCATCGCTATGTAAGGTAATCTTGTCGCTAAGGCTGCTGATATCTTCCAGCAGACCAAGCAGCTCTTGTGACTTGGCACCGTCATCGAGGGAGGCAACGATCTCGAACGGCTGAGTCACTTTTTCCAGATAGGCTTTCAACTGGTTTTTTAAATTGGCGTCCAGCATGACAGTTGTTTCCTCGCAGGTAACAGACGTATTAAAGACACGTGTGTGACGGTGCTAATAATAGGTTTTTCAGCTTTCGCTTATGCCATTCCTTCATCATTACTAAAAGGTAGGAAGGGGCGAAGCGCTGGTAAGGCGGATAGTAGAAACAAAACACCCGGGCAGAACCCGGGTGCTAGCCTTCACACACTTGTCCATCAATAAAACAGTGGGAGTGAGTGAGGGCACTAGGTAATTTAGATTTTGCCTACCAAATCCAGAGAAGGGGCAAGCGTTTCTTCACCTTCTTTCCATTTAGCCGGGCATACTTCGTTCGGGTTAGCGCGAACGTACTGAGCCGCTTTTACTTTACGCAGCAATTCTTCGGCGTTACGACCGATGTTGCCAGCGTTAATTTCGACAATCTGGATTTTACCGTCAGGGTCGACTACAAAGGTGCCGCGCTCAGCAAGACCCGCTTCTTCGATTAAAACTTCGAAATTACGAGAAATACGTAGCGTCGGATCAGCAATCATTGGGTACTGAAGTTTGCCGATTGTGTCAGAGCTGTCGTGCCATGCTTTGTGAGTGAAGTGGGTGTCGGTAGAAACGCTGTAAATTTCAACGCCCAGCTTTTTGAACTCAGCATAGTTGTCTGCCAGGTCACCTAGCTCTGTTGGGCAAACAAACGTGAAGTCTGCAGGGTAGAAGAAAAAGATTGACCACTGGCCCTGCAAGTCCGCTTCGGTTACGTCTACAAATTCACCGTTTAAGTAGGCAGTTGCTTTGAACGGCTTTACTTCTGTGTTGATTAAGGACATTCGTATGATCTCCAGTAGTGATGAATGAATAATGAGGAATTAATATTAATACTAATGGCTATCGACGTAAGGCTAAAATTAATAATAGTCATGTCACCAATAGAAATTAGCTATTAGAAAAATGCCTATGTTGTCGAGCCAGCTGTTAGTGGGGGCGATAAAGCTAAATGCAAGAAATCTTCTCATTGACTTGCGGTAACCGTCACTGCAACGCAAAATTCGCACGATCGGCATTATGGCCTAAGCTGCTTTTTACTGCAGGCCACTTGGTACAGGGTGTATCTAGCGCATCGTTTTGAAAGCAATCTTAAAAATGCTTGTAAACCGGTTAAAACACTAGGAGCAAAGATATGGGGAACATCCACAAACTTTCTGCGGCCGTTGTGGCCATTTCATTCGCCGCAGCGGCTAGCGCAGCTCACGCCAATGAGGTGCGCGTGTTTAACTGGTCAGACTACATTGCTCCAGAAACACTAGAAAAATTTACCGAGCGAACCGGCATTGAAGTGACCTATGACGTTTATGACAGCAATGAAACACTTGATGCTGCCCTGTTGGCGGGTCGATCTGGCTATGATGTCGTGGTGCCTTCTACTCACTACTTTACGCGTCAGATAAGTGCCGGTGTATACCAGCCTCTTAACCCTGAATTATTGCCCAATTTAAGCAATCTAAACGCGGAATTAATGGCCAATTTAGAAGGCATCGATGCAGGCGGCGAATATTCTGTACCCTATATGTGGGGTACCAATGGGCTAGGCTATAACGTAGATCGCGTTAGGGAAATTTTGGGTGATGATGCTCCAGTAGATAGTTGGGCGCTGTTATTCGACCCTGAAATAACCACTGCCCTCAGCGACGCAGGCTGTGGCCTATCCATGCTTGATTCCGGTGATGAAATGCTATCCCCGGCCATGGCTTACCTGGGCTTAGATCCGCTGAGCGAAAATATTGAAGATCTGGAGGCTGGCGGTGAGCTAATAGCAGGCGTCCGCAATAACATGACGTATTTCCACTCTTCGCGCTATGTGGCCGATCTTGCCAATGGTGATATTTGCGTAGCGGCTGGCTATTCAGGTGATATTTTTCAGGCCGCTGAGCGTGCAGAAGAGGCGGGTCGAGATTTCAGTGTCGGTTACAGCATTCCCAAAGAGGGCGCTGCACTATGGTTTGACTTGATGGCTGTGCCAGCAGATGCACCGAATACTGAAAACGCCCACGCATTTATCAACTTTATTCTCGACCCTGAAATCGCTGCTGAAATTACCGAGTATGTGCGTTATGCCAATCCCAATGCGGCGGCCAATGAGTATCTGTCGGAAGAAATCCTCAACGATCCGGCTATCTACCCTGAAACGGATACCATGCAAAACCTGTACGTGGCGATTGAAAAGCCGCAAAATGTTCAGCGTGCCCGTACGCGCATTTGGAATCGCGTAAAGTCAGGTCGTTAAGCGAACACTTATCCAGCAGCGAGCCAGAAGACTCTTTTAATGGCTCGCTGTTTGTTTTTTATTTGCCCGGCTTGCCGGGCCTTTTGATGGGAGTGGCGAATGGTCACTACGTCCCTGTCGAACGATCCTTTCTCCACGTCGTCATCCCAACCCATTACGTCACGGCCCCAGGGTAAATCCCCTCGGTTTGCTGAAGATGTGGTATTGGAAATTAAACGCTTGAGCAAGCGGTTTGATGATGCGCTGGCGGTGGATGACGTGAATTTGCAGGTCAAACGCGGCGAAATTTTCGCATTATTAGGTGGTTCTGGGTCGGGAAAATCTACCTTACTGCGTATGTTGGCAGGTTTTGAAACGCCCTCGGAAGGTCGTATTGTTTTAGATGGGGTGGATGTGACGGCCATGCCGCCTCATAAACGGCCGATCAATATGATGTTTCAGTCCTACGCACTGTTCCCTCATATGACGGTAGCCCAGAACATCGCCTTTGGGTTAAAGCAGGATAAGCTGCCCAAGGCGGATATTGAAACTCGCGTATCGCACATGCTCAAGCTGGTGCATATGGAGCGTTTTGCCAAGCGCAAACCCCACCAGCTTTCCGGCGGCCAACGGCAGCGTGTGGCATTGGCCCGATCGCTTGCTAAGCGACCTAAACTTCTACTGTTAGATGAGCCCATGGGAGCTTTGGACAAAAAGTTGCGCACTGAAATGCAGCTTGAGGTTGTCGAAATTATAGAGCAGGTAGGGGTTACCTGCATTATGGTGACCCACGATCAGGAAGAGGCTATGACCATGGCTGACCGCGTCGCGATCATGGCCGATGGTTGGATTGAGCAGGTAGGTTCCCCGGTTGATATTTATGAAAGCCCTGTAAGTCGAATGGTGGCTGAATTCGTTGGTACAGTGAATCTGTTTGAAGGTGAAATTATTGAAGATGCTGCTGACCACTGTCGCATCGCTGCACCTGCGCTGGAGCGCCCCATCTATATTGATCACGGTATTACTACACAAGCCGTGGATCGGCGGGTTTGGGTTGCGTTGCGCCCTGAGAAAATTTGGTTAACCCGCGAAAAGCCCACCACGGATTATAATTGGGCGGAGGGTAAAGTGAATGATATTGCCTACTTGGGTGGCTTCTCGCTCTATTATGTGCGCACTCCTTCAGGTCAAATGATTAAAGTAAGCATGGCTAATACCGAGCGTCGGGGGGATAGGCCCACCTGGGAAGACAGTGTGTATGTCTATTGGGAAGATCACAGCACTATTGTGCTGAATCGCTAATGCCTGGTTCTCTTATCATGAGGAATTTGCCGTAAATGATGCCAACTCGGGTTTCAGTGCTGCTCAAGCGTTTGCAGTTTGGACGACGGGCGGTGATCGCTTTTCCGCTGGTGTGGTTGACGCTGTTTTTCCTGCTGCCTTTCGCGCTGGTGCTGAAAATCAGCTTGTCCGAGGCGGCTATTGCCATTCCGCCTTATGGTCCGCTGCTTGAGTATGCAGATCAGACGCTGCATATATTCCTCAGTTTGGGCAATTATCTATTTTTGCTTTCTGACTCGCTGTATGTTGCCGCCTACTGGGGCTCCGTCAAAACCGCGTTTATGGCCACTTCGATCTGTTTGTTGATTGGCTACCCAATGGCGTATGCCATGGCGAGGGCGCCTGCTCGCTGGCAACTGCTGTTACTGCTGTTGGTCATGCTGCCTTCATGGACGTCTTTTCTAATTCGTGTATACGCTTGGATGGGCATTTTGAGTAACAGCGGGTTGATCAATAACCTATTGATAGGCATAGGTTTGATTGATTCGCCGATACGGATGATGAATACTCAGTTTGCCGTCACGATAGGGATTGTTTACGCCTATTTACCGTTTATGGTGTTGCCGCTCTATGCCCATCTAGCCCGGTTGGATAATTCACTGCTTGAAGCTGCTGCAGACCTTGGCTCGCGTAAGATTAATACGTTTGTCAAAGTCACGTTGCCACTCTCCATGGGGGGGATCGTAGCGGGTTCAATGCTGGTGTTTATCCCGGCGGTAGGTGAGTTTGTTATTCCCGAGTTACTTGGCGGTCCGAATACGCTGATGATCGGGAAAGTGCTTTGGGAAGAGTTTTTCCTGAATCGAGATTGGCCTGTGGCATCGGCGTTAGCCATGGTCATGCTGCTGTTGTTATTGGTGCCGATCGTCTGGTTTCATCGCTACCAGTCCCGGGAGCTTGAATAATGAGGCTTGAATCATGAGTGCTATGTTATGAGCACCCTGCGGCGACTTAATTTCTCAACGACCATGTTGGTACTGGGATTACTGTTCCTTTACCTGCCGATGTTTGTGCTGGTTGTGTATTCGTTTAACGCCTCAAGACTGGTGACCGTTTGGTCTGGTTTTTCTACCCAGTGGTACGGCGAGCTATTTCGTGATCAGCAGATCCTATCCGCAGTATGGATGAGTTTAAGAATTGCGTTTTTTGCGGCCAGCATGGCGGTGTGCTTGGGAACTGTGGCGGCTTTTGTCATGACGCGCTACGGCCATTTTCGAGGTAAAACGGCACTTTCCAGTATGGTCACGGCGCCGTTGGTAATGCCGGAAGTCATCACTGGGCTATCGTTATTACTGCTATTTGTGCAAATGGCGCAGATTACTGGCTGGCCCGCCGATAGGGGGATGGCGACGATCTGGATTGCTCACACTACGTTTTGCAGTGCCTATGTAGCGGTGGTGGTGTCGGCAAGGCTGCGCGAGGTGGATCGCTCTATTGAAGAGGCGGCCATGGACTTAGGCTCGCCACCGCTTAAAACCTTCTTTTCGATAACGCTGCCGATTATTGCTCCAGCGCTTGCTGCAGGTTGGTTACTGGCTTTCACACTCTCCCTAGATGACTTGGTAATCGCCAGTTTTGTCTCAGGCCCCGGTGCGAATACGCTTCCAATGGTCGTCTTTTCATCTGTGCGCATGGGGGTGTCGCCTAAGATTAATGCGTTGGCCACGCTAATTATTTTGACGGTATCTCTGGCAACTTTCTTGGCGTGGTATTTTATGCGGCGCAACGAGGCGAAACGGGCAGCGGCCCTGCGAAAAGTGGTGTTGCAGCAGGGCGACACCGCTTAGCCGCCGTGATGCAAGCGCTAGTGGGCGCTACAGAACATCATCGTCACTCCCGGTTAATACGCTGTCGAGTTCGCCGGTCATGGGCGACACAGTGACCTTTAACTGAATAGGTGCACAACACTGATGACAATCTTCCCAGGTAGCATGGCTACCCTGGGAAATATCAATGACGAACGTCAATGGTGAGTCACAGTAGGGACAATGAAAGTCATAATTTACCAGGGCATCATCCTGCATATTCGTTACCTATATAGCGGGCGTGTTAATCCGTAAGGGTGCTAGGAGTTTAGCAGTGTGTTTGCAGGTAGGGCATCGTAAGGTTGAATCAGGTAGGATATTCACGGGTTTCCTAAAGCAACACAGTGAGAGTAGCGATGATGTTACGTAACATGGCAGTAGCGGCCGTTGTGGCCTTTCCGATGGTCGCTTTGGCCGAAACACCAAATGTAACCGCTGGTGAGTGGGAGTTTGTAAGTACCACCAGTATTAGCGGCGAAATGGAAATTCCGGATCAAACAGAAACGGAACGCCAGTGCATTACCCAGGAAGAGCTTGATAGCGCTGAGTTTGGCTTTATTGAAGAGGAAGAAGGCTGCGAGCTGCTTGACCAAACCATGACCGAAGATGGCCTTAGCTATAGCATGGTATGTCGTGCTGAAGGTGGTGAGGCAACCATTGATGGCGAAATGCGTTTTATGGGTGAGCGCATTGAAGGTAACGTCGATATCCATACTCAATCGCCAATGGGTGAGTTGAGTATGAATACGGTGATTGAAGGTGAGTATTTGGGGGAGTGTGACTAATCACGTCGTGTCACTAGCTATCGTTAGCTAACCACCTGTCACTAACAAAAAGGGCGTCCCGCTGAAGGAGGGGCGCCCTTTTTTTATACAGGCTGTTAAACCTCGGACGTACCTCTTGGTGCGTTGGCAATTTCCTCTTCCAGGCGGCGTTTTACAGCACCTGGTGAGCCGGTATGGCGTGCCAGCAAGTCGTAGGCGACGGGTACCACAAACAGCGTGAAAATTGTTGCTGAGCCAACGCCCGCCATCACCACGGTGCCAATCACCAAGCGCGACTCGGCACCTGGGCCAGTCGAGACAATAAGCGGTATCGCCCCTGCCATAGTGGTAACCGCGGTCATCATAATGGGTCTTAGGCGAGTGACCGAGGCTTCGATCAATGCGTCGTGGAAAGCGCGTCCTTCATCGCGTAATTGGTTAGCAAACTCTACGATTAAGATACCGTTTTTGGCAGCCAAACCAATCAGCAACACGAGCCCCACCTGGCTATAAATATTCAGTGATTGACCACTCAAGAGTAGGGCCAACAGGGCGCCACTCATCGCTAATGGCACTGTGAGCATTATCACAAAGGGGTGGATGAGGCTTTCAAACTGCGCGGCAAGCACCAGAAATACCACTAAAGCGCCCAGGACTAGCAAGAAGGTGGTAGCACCGCTGGCTTGCTGAAAATCCCGTGACGGGCCTGCCACATTGGTTTGCGCTTCTTCTGGTAGTAACTCTGCAGCGCTCTCTTCCAAATAAGCCAGTGCTTCGCCGAGAGGATAGCCGTCTGCCAGGTTCGCCTCGATAGTAATAGCGCGAATACGATCAAACCTGTTCAAAGTGCTGGCGCCGGCAAAGTCAGAAAGCGTCACAAGACTCGCCAGGGGAATCAGCTCACCAGAACGTGCTGAGCGTACCTGGATAGTGTCCAGCGCCCGTGGACTATTTTGACTGCTGCGATCACCCTCCAGGATCACGTCGTACTCTTCACCGTCGTCGACATAGCGGGTGACATTCCGTCCGCCCAGCAATACCTCCAGTGTTCGGCCGATTTCGGTAACGGTCACACCTAAAGCAGCCGCGCGCTCATAATTAATATCCACACGCAGCTGCGGCTGAGTTTCGTTGTAGTTGCTTTCTAGTGCCAATAAGCGGGGATTGTTTTCACGTACGTGATCCATCAATGTATCCCGCCAGCGGGCCAGCTCTTCGTAGGTGCCCCCGCCGAGCACAAACTGCACCGGCTTCTGGGTACGCTGTCCAAACCCTTGGCGCATCACTGGAAAGGCTTGCACACCTGGCAAAGTGCTCAGGGACTGCCGCACGTCTGCCATAATCTCCCAGGCGCTGCGACGGCTCCCCCAGTCCGCCATATTGACGATGATAAAGCCGCTGTTGAAGTTCTCAATATTGCCGAAACCACGTGGCGCCCGCACTACCACTCGCTCAAGTTCTCCGCTTTCTACCAGCGGGGACATGCGCGCTTCGATTTCATCCATGTACTTCATCATGTAGTCGAAAGTAGCCCCTTCAGGACCGTTCACTAACACGATAAAGTTGCCACGATCCTCCTGGGGGGTGTACTCATTGGGCAATTCAGTCGCGATCCAGGCCGTGGCTGCAATCAGTAATATAAACATTGCTACCACTAACCAGCGCATTTTAAGCATCCACTCCAAAGCAGTTTTGTAGCGGCGCTGGGTACCGTTAAGAAGCCACTGAACTGCTTTACCGATGCGACTGTCGTGCATGCCTGGTTTAAGGATTTTGGAAGCCATCATCGGCGTGAGGGTTAGCGCCAATAGCGTGGAAAAAACCACGGCCGCCGCCATGGTAAGCGCGAATTCAGAAAACAGCCTCCCAATATCGCCCTGTAACATACTGAGTGGGACAAATACTGCGACTAAGACTAGCGTTGTGGCGATCACCGCGAAGGCTATTTGCCGGGTGCCGCGAAAAGCCGCCACTAAAGGCGTTTCTCCATAGTCGTGCATACGTCGGTTAATGTTTTCAAGCACCACGATGGCATCATCTACAATCAAGCCAATGGCCAGTACCAGCGCTAAGAGGGTCAGCAGGTTGATCGAAAAATTCATCGCCGCCAGGGCGGTAAACGCACCGATAACGGCTATCGGCACGGTGACCGCTGGTACCAAGGTGGTGCGCAAATTACCCAAAAACAGGAAGATTACCACCACGACTAACCCCATGGCGATAAACAGCGTTGTAATGACCTGGTTAATGGCTCCTGATACAAACAGTGAAGCGTCGTAGTTTAAGCTTAGCGACATCCCTTCCGGTAACGTACCCTGGAGGCGCTCAAGCTCCACCTGCACCGCATCCGATAGCTCGATAACATTCGCGGTGGACTGCATGATCATGCCCAGGCCGACCATGGGTATACCGTTGGAGCGAAAGACCGAGCGCTCTTCCACCGCACCTACTTCAACTCGGGCAACGTCAGCAAGGCGAACCAGGTAGCCATTGTCGCCTTGATTAATGGCAAGGCGTTTAAAATCCTCTGCACTAGCAAAACTGCGGGGTAAGCGCACAATAAACTGACGGTCTTCGGATTCAATTGAGCCTGCGGGCAGCTCAACGTTCTCTGCCCGCAGCGCGTCTTCAATATCGCTAACGGTAAGACCACGGGCGGCCAAGGCATTGCGATTCAGCCAGACACGCATGGCGTAGTCGTTGCCGCCGCCAACGCGCACCCGTGCCACACCGGGTTGCACCGAAAGACTGTCGACAAGGTAGCGATTGGCGTAATCGGTCAATTCGGTGATGGAGTAATCTTCGCCGGATAGGCTCAGCCATATAACAATCTCTTCACTGCTGTCAGCTTTGGTGACTTCAGGGTTGTCGGCGTCGTCAGGTAAATTGCGCAGCGCACCGGAGATACGGTCCCGTACATCATTGGCGGCGGCATCAATATCCATATCAATGCCAAACTCAATCTCGATTCGTGAGCGGCCATCCTCGCTTTGGGAGGTAATTAGCTCAATGCCTTCCACGCCAGCGATGCGGTCTTCTAATACTTGGGTAATGCGAGTTTCTACGACGCTGGCTGAGGCGCCAGGATAGCGGGTATCAATGGTCACAACCGGCGGGTCAATGGTCGGGTATTCTTGAAGAGGAAGACGATTGAGCGCCATTAAGCCAAATGCAATAATCAGTGCGGCAATTACCATCGCCAGCACCGGGCGCTGTACTGAAATGTCGGATAAACGCATCAGCGATCAGCCTCCAGTAGCGCCTGTATATCTGTATCGTCGTCAACGATGCCAATCAATCGCGCCTCTTGCCCGTCCCGGGCAAGCTGCAGGCCATGCAGCACGACTAGGTCGTCGGCTTCTAAGCCATCGAGTATTTCCACTTCTCCATAGCGTCGTTCGCCAATAGAAACATGCCGCCTACTAAGCTTGGTTTTGCCATCGTTCTCCTCGATAAGCATTACCGAGTGTCGATCTCCGCTGGGTTCAATAGCGGCTTCAGGGATGACAACAGCATCGCGCTCGCGCTGTTGAACAATCACTTGCATCAGCATGCCAGGGCGCAGCCGGCCATCGGCGTTGTCGAGTTCCGCACGAATATTAACGCTGCGCGTTACAGGGTCTACGCGGGTGCCAATAGTGGCAATCTCGCCGCTAAACACATCGTCGGGATAAGCAGCCGTTGAGGTGTTCAGCATCAACCCTGGTGACAGGCGCCCAAGAAACACTTCGGGGACGCTGAAGTCGAGCTTCATAACATCCAGCTTATCCAGGGTGACGAGTTCCATGCCGGGCGTTACCAGGGTGCCAACGCTTATATTACGAAAACCAACGCGGCCGCTAAAAGGCGCCTGTAGGCGATAATTTGTCAGTCTTGCTTCGATGGCTTGAATATCCGCTTCTGCCTGGCGCAGCCTTGATTGGCTGTCTTCCACATCTGCTCGGGCGGCGAGGTTGCGATCTTGTAATTGAGTTGCTCGGGTAGAGGCGTTACGTCGCTCATCGCGCAACGCCTGTGAGGCTCTTAACTGTGCCTGTTCTTCTGCATCCTCTAAACGTATGAGTAGCTGTCCTTCCTCGACCTGTTCGCCGTCACGAAAATTAATTTCAGCAACAATGTCTGTCACGGTAGCCGACAAGGTAATGCTTTCTTCTGCGCTGAGGGTCCCCAGTGCTTCTAAAGGGTCAGACCACGTGGTCATAACAGCGCGGGTACCAATAACAGAGGGAGGGGACTGGGCAAAACTATCGTTGACAGGTAATAGGCTCAGCGGGGCGATTGCCAAAAGTATCAATAATCGTCGAGGTAATGGGAAATACATAGTTATCTCAGCGTTAGATGGCAGAGCAAGCGTTTTGGTCACTCTCAGGCCGTCTTGGAAGTAAAGCGTACTCGTTTCGGTCATTAGGATGTGAAGTTAGCATCCGATATTGTACATTTATTATACGTTCAGTTTTTAATATACAACATTTTTTGGCGCTGTCCCTGTTAAACTGCCTGCCTTTTATACTGGGAGCAGCCTTTCATGAGCCGTCCATTATGACCTATGACGTGGTGATCATCGGTGCTGGCGCCGCAGGCTTGATGTGTGCAGCTTCAGCTGGCTACACCGGTAAACGGGTCTTAGTGCTTGATCATGCAAACAAAGCGGGTAAAAAGATTCTTATGTCTGGGGGTGGCCGCTGCAACTTTACCAATCTTGGGACCACTCCACAGCATTTTTACTCGTCAAATCCCCACTTTTGTATTTCAGCACTCAAGCGCTACCGCCCCGAGCACTTTGTTGAGCTGGTTGAAAGGCATGGCGTTGAGCATGTCGAAAAAACGCCTGGTCAGTTATTTTGTGCTGTCTCAGCGAAAGAGATCGTGCGCGTATTACTCACTGAGTGTGAGTGGGCGGGTGTAGAGGTGAGGCTTAATACGCAAATAACCCGAGTAGAGCAGTGCGGGGAATCCATGCTGCTGACGACCTCTGTTGGAAAAGTGGATGCGGGTGTCGTGGTAGTCGCTACTGGAGGCCTTTCCATTCCGACAATGGGTGCGACAGGGTTTGGTTATGACATTGCCCGTCAATTCGGCTTGGAGGTGCTAGCCACGCGCCCCGGTCTAGTGCCGTTTACGCTTAGTGATACTTGGAAAGAGCGCGCCGCAGGGCTTTCCGGATTAAGTGTGCCGGTCACCGTAAGCTGTGGTGATCGCCGTTTTGCAGAGCCGATGTTATTTACCCATCGGGGCTTGTCGGGGCCTGCAATGTTGCAGATATCCAGCGTGTGGCAGCCCGGAGAAAGTATCGTTATGGATTTGTTGCCTGAAGAAAACGTGACGGAATCGCTTCGCGAAGCGCGCCAAGTAACACCCAAGCGTCAGTTGTCGACCTGGCTCGGCGAACGCTTTCCGAAGCGCTTGGCCCAGGCGCTATTGGAATGGTACCCCCAGCAGGATCTAGCGCGTCCATTGGCCCAGTATAGCAACGCAGCATTGGACGAGTGGGGGGAAAGGCTTAACGCTTGGCAGTTGAAGCCCGCGGGCACCGAAGGTTGGCGGACCGCAGAGGTCACTATGGGCGGCATTAATACCGATGCCATTTCGTCAAAGACATTTGAGGTAAATGGCATGCCGCAATTGCGTTTTATCGGCGAAGTCTTAGATGTGACGGGGGAGCTAGGAGGCTACAATTTTCAGTGGGCATGGGCCAGCGGGGTAGCTTGCGGACAAGCCTGTTAGCCGGTCCCGCCAGCTCACACCGATAGCATCACTATTAATCAGCGACCTTGGCTAATAATTTAAGCTTTTTAAACAGCATATAGCCAGCCAGCGCTTTTCTACCCGCAGCCATCACGCCACCGGGATGGCGCATTAGTTTGAAGGCAACAACGCCACCCACCAGATAGAGTGGCAACTTAAAGCTTTGCCAGTTTTTATCCAGCGGTGAGGCGGCTTGCTGCAAGTACTCGCTATCGACCAAAATATCCACACGCTGCTGCTCAAGCTCTGCCAGCAGCAGTGCTTTACGCTGGGCACGATTCAGTGGTTTGCCATCGGCCTTAACGGTGTTTGCGGATGGTTTCATCACTTGGCTCCTCAAGCAGTGCTCGATCAGCGGCAAGCTGTTTGAGTGTTTCTTTCAAAAGAGAGTGGCGCTTTGACTGGCGAATAGCGATAACTGCCAGCAGCAAGCTTGCACCTATCAATACGCCAGCGCTAATCGCAATGGCGGTTAAACGGTAGGTATCCCAAAAGATGACCACCACTAATGCCGTCAGGGTAGCAATACCTAACAATAGCAGTAGTAAGCTGGCGCCAGCTAACAGAAGTAACACCAGTAGTCGATTACGCTCTTCTTCTAACTCGAACACCGCCAAACGCAGGCGGGTTTCACTATTTGCAATCAGTGAATTCAGCAGGCGTTTGGCGGCAGAGAAGACGCGTTGGGTTGGACCCAAGGCCATTAGCGACGACCGAGCAGCATACCAACAACGAGTCCTGCTGCTGCCCCGATGCCAATACTAGTCCAGGGGTTGTCGTGGACGTAGCGGTCGCATGCGTCAGCTTGGTGCGTCAAAGAGTCGCGGGTTTCATCATAAAGGCGCTCGCCGCGAGCTTCGAGACGTTCACGAGTATCTTTTAAACGACGCTCAGCACGAGTTCGTAGGTCGTGCATTTCACCACTGGCGTCCTTGGCCGTAGCGTTGACCAGTTCTTCAACGGTTTCGCTCAAATGGCGCAGATCATCTTTGAGTTGCTCTGCCTGAGAGTAAGGGGGCTGACGTTTAGCCATGATGTCTTCCTATGACGAGTGAATGAAAATGCAGCTATAAGCATAGCAGCCACATAACAAGTGACAAGTAAATGTAACTATCGGTTCAGTCCTGTCGCACTAAATAAGGGATTTAAACTAAAGCCGATGCTTAAACGGTGTACCCGATGATCGTAATCGATCATGCTTTCGCCGTAGCCATAGTAGTACTGCACATGGGCACGCAGACTGTTGAAGGCAGGCCAACTGTAATCAACTTGTGTGCCGATGTTGCCAGCGCTGGGATTGCCGCGTAACTGACCGCTTACTTCATGATTGTTGTTAAGGCGTTTTGCTAGACGAATGTCGCCGTAACCCATGAAGCGCTCAATATCTGGGTTATCGTCTTCTGACTCTGATTCAGGTATCCGCCAGTGGGGGGCAAGGGTGAATGCCCAGTCGCCGCGCTGAAAGGTGCTTTCAAGGTAGACGCGGTTCCAGCTACGTGAAAGCGGAGAAGAGCGGCCATTTGACTGATGATTGAACGATACTCGATTACGGGTATTGACCCATCCAAGCGCGCTCCAGGCATTGTCAAAGTCAATAAATACTTCAGGTTCGTAATTTGTTTCCCGGAAAGGTGATGAAGCATCGGTATTATAAGCCTGCCACCAACTACGCTGGGTGTAGCCAAAATAGACGTCACCGTAGTCGCCAAATACTCCCTCAGCGAGATTTACCTTGGCACTGAACTGAAATTTAACTTCAGTACTTTCAACCGAGGCATCTTCTGAAATATTGCGGAAGTTAGCGCGATTCTGGTTGGTGTTATAGCTCACCGGAAGTAAATAATTGGTGCGGTGAGTGGTGATTGCAAAAGGGTTTCGGCTGGACTCTTGTTCCAGCAGGCGCCGCTCGCTCAAGTCTTCCCGCGCCGCCTCTACGGGCAATGGCTCAAACGGAAGACCCAGCTCGGCATCTTCAGAGCTGTCTATTTGCTGCAACTGCTGGCGCAACTGATGAAGTTCAGTATTGAGTGCGCGGATCCGCGCCTCAATCTCTGCTTGTGATTCAGCAAGGGCATCCGCACTGAGTGAGGTGAGACCCAATAGAACGAGAAATCTCGTGAACGGCAGTTTTCGGGTAACCATCAAGGTGACTCGCAAAATAAATGAAGTGGCAAATGCCAACACTGTTTCTATCACGCCGCATGCGGAAGTCAACACCTCTGATTGCGCTAGCGATCAGAACGCCTGACAATGGCTCAAATAATCCGTATTTGCGGAGCTGTCGATGTCAACGAGGCATACGTAACGTGGTGAAATACGCCTTTAAATGGGTAGTCATTAGTCTGGTTATACTGCTTGTTATCAGCAGTGCTATCAGCCTTGTACACGCTGGTACGCTTGACAGAGTACCTGAGCAAGCAGAGCTTACTTCAAGGCTTGCACAGTTAGAAGCGATCGAAAGCGAACTAACGACTCAGCAGGCTAGCGACAAAGATGCATTAGAAGCAGCGCTTAATGCTTATGAAAGATTATCCTCTGTTAACGAACGATTAGCAGCATTAGAATCCCGCGTTGAGGAAGCACCAGAGCTTCTGTCGCGCTTACAGCGAGAACTTAACGAGGCGGAAGAGGCCGCGCAACAGCTTTCGGTGGCTAATTTAAGCGATCGGCCGCTTGATGAACTGGAAACAATGCAAAACGAAGCCGTGGTGGAGCTTCAGCGGTTGCAAAGCCAATTGGCAGAAGTGAATTCACAGTTGCTTACCGCTCAAACGCTCCCAGAACGTGCTCAACAATCTATTGCTGAAACCCTTCAGCGTGCAGAGAGTTTACGCCGACAACACGATGAGCGCGAGGCTTTGCTGGCGGATCGTCAACTATCTGCCCTTAATGATCCTCGGCTCATTCAGTGGCGTCTTGAGCGGGCGCTGGCTGAGCGTGAAGTCAGCTTTTTTCAACGTGAGCTGAGTGCTAACAGCCGCCTGCGGGAATTAGCCCAGCAGCGTCGCGATGTGTTGATGTTGCAGATTGATTATCAAGAGCAACAGCTAAACATGTTGCAAGGGGTCATTGATCGCCAGCGACGTTTAGCCTCCGAGCAAGCGATTGCCGATGCCGCCAGGGATGACCCCTTGATTGCCGCCGGGCACCCAGTGGTGCTGCAAGCCCAACAAACGAACCAGACGTTAAGCCTAGAGCTTTTGCGCGCCACCGATCGCGCTAACAGCATAGTGCGTGAAAATATCGAGGCTCAGCGCCAGTTGGAGCATGTGCGCCAACTGCAACGGAGCCTTAATGAGCAAATCGATGCCATTCGTGGTAGCCAGCTACTGTCACGTATTCTGCGTGAACAGCGGCAGTCTCTGCCTCCCGTGGCGCCACGACGAGATTTACAGGACGAAATCGCCGATTTACGTCTGAAACAATTTGACTTGGTACGCCAGCGAGATCAGCTTCGCCAAAGCGAGCAGTTTGCCGCCACGCGTTTGAGAGAGGCAGGCATTGAAGCAACCCCCGGGCTGGTGGATTCGCTCTCGCGGCTGTACCAATCCCGGCGTGAACTGGTCGAACAACTGGAGCAATCTTACGGGAGTCTCTTAAGCGCTGCTATTGAGCTACAGCTAAATCAGCAACAGCTTTTATTAACCACCAGTGAGCTACGCGAAACCATTGATGAGCAGCTGTTCTGGGTCGCTAACAGCCGCCCCCTAGATTTTAACTGGGTTCGTCAATTGCCTAATAACCTGGTATCTGAGTGGCGCGAAGGTGAGTGGCGAGCGATTTTGCCAACTCGCTGGCAAGGCGTTTCATGGGAGATGCTAAAAGGTGCGCCCTTTATTTTGTTCAGCCTGTTGTTAATTGCCTTGAGGCGCAAGATCAAGGCATGGTTGGCCGATTTGCATTCCCAGATTGGTCGACTAAAAAGCGATACGCAGCTTCATACTCCCAAGGCAGTGCTGCTAAATGCGCTACTGGCACTCTCTGGGCCGTTAGCATTGGCGGGGGTTGGTGTTGGGCTGTTAACCACGGGAGGGGCCTTGGCGGGCAGCGTTGCTCCTGCACTGCTTCAATTAGCTCTCAGTTGGGCGGTGGTGGCGTGGGGGCGACGTTTGCTGGTGCCTGATGGCGTCGCCGAGCGTCATTTTACCTGGTCGCCCAGATATACGGCTCGCTTGCGGCAGTTGCTGGGCGGTTTGGGCTTCTCTCTAATACCTGTGATTGGCATCGCTGCGATGTCAGGACAGATGGAAATCCCGCTGGCGATGCGTCCTGTCGCGATGGGCTTGTTTTCGTTTGGATTGATAGCGATGAGCTGGTGGCTGGCGCAATTGATATTGGCGCATATCCCTATATTCGGCGTGCGCCTATTTCGCTTAATGCTTGGCTTGGCCATGGCATCAGTGCCGCTTATGCTGCTGGGCCTTGTGGCCTGGGGGTATGAATATACTGCGCTGCGATTAGTGGGCAGGTTTGCCATCACTCTTTACATACTGGGGCTGTGGGTGGTGGTGGAAGCTACCTTGGTCAGAAGTTTGGCGGTAGCTGCGCGAAGACTTGCCTATCGCCGTGCATTGGCTCGACGTCGCGCCCAAGTGCAAGAAGGTGCTGAAGGGGGACTTGAGGTTGTAGAGGAACCCCCTCTGGATATGGAGAAGATCAATAGCCAATCAATGCGACTGTCCAAGCTGATTGTCCTGATTGGTTTCAGCACGCTACTGTATTTGGTGTGGTCAGATTTACTCTCGGTGCTCGGCTATCTAGACAACGTATCGCTCTGGGATGCGCAAGAAGGCGACTTAGTGAATGACGTTCTGTCGATTTCTGACGTCTTTGCTGCACTGCTGGTTGTCGCCATTACCTTTATTATGGCGCGCAATTTGCCAGGCCTATTAGAAGTGATGGTGCTGTCCAGATTGACATTAAAGCAGGGCAGCGCCTATGCCATCAGCTCACTGCTCTCCTACATTATTGTCGGCACTGGTGTCGTTATGGGGTTGGCAACGCTCGGTGTGTCGTGGGACAAGCTGCAGTGGCTAGTGGCCGCCCTGAGTGTGGGGTTGGGGTTTGGTCTACAGGAAATTTTCGCCAACTTCATATCCGGGTTAATCATTCTGTTTGAACGCCCGATTCGTATCGGCGATACCATTACGATCGGCAATTTGCATGGCACCGTCAGTCGTATTCGTATCCGCGCGACCACCGTTACCGATTTTGATCGCAAAGAAATCATTATTCCCAATAAGACATTTGTTACCGACCAGCTTATCAATTGGTCACTGTCGGATAACGTTACCCGTGTGGTGCTTACCTACGGCGTGGCGCATGGGTCGGATTTGCCGAAGGTACACCAGTTGCTGCGACAGGCTGCGGACGAAAACTCCCGAGTACTCGCCGATCCAGAGCCTCAGGTGTTTTGTCTAAGCTATGGGCAGCACAGTCTCAACTTTGAGCTGCGCATTTTCGTCAATGATCTTTTAGATCGCCTTTATGCAGCAGACGAAGTTAACTGTCGCGTCGATGAGCTGTTCCGCAAAGCGGGTGTGCGGGTAGCGTTTGAGCAGATGGACGTATGGCTACATCCCGACGACGGTGACTCGGTGAAAGTGCAGTCTGCTAAACGCTTGCCTCCTCCCGCATCACCGCCCGCACCGGCTTAAGCGCAGGAAGCAACCGCATGGAGCAGAAATTCGCGATTTCCGTCACCGCCGGTGATGGGGCTCTCCTGCCAATGCTGAATGGACAGCCCGCTCTCATGGCAAGCGCGGCGAATACTCGCCTCTACTTCTGCAAAGCGCTTGGCATCGCGAACGACGCCGCGTTTATCAAGTGCGCCTGGGCTAAGCTCGAATTGGGGCTTGACCAGTGAAATCAATTGCCCTCCCTGGGGGAGCAGGGTGGCGATTTCGGGAAGAATCAGCGTTTGGGATATAAACGAAACGTCCATTACTGCCACATCAATGGGCTGCGCAGCCAGCACGTTTTTAAGCGATTCAGCGCTGCTCATACTGCGGGCATTTAAGCCCTCTAGGCAGGTAACCCGTGGATCGCCGCGCAGCTCACTTGCAAGCTGACCATGGCCGACTTCGACGCCGATGACATGGCGTGCGCCAAAGCGCAGCGCGCAGTCGGTGAAGCCGCCGGTGGATTGGCCGATATCGAGAACGGTGCAACCGTCAAGGCGCAGCGTCAGTGTCTTAAGCACTGCCTCCAGCTTCAACCCCGCGCGCGAGACATAGCGCTCTTCAGGATCCTCCTCAACGGAAAAAAGTGTACCTTCGGGCCATTTTTCAGATGCTTTGGTGAGCGTCTTTCCGCTATCGGCCAAGCGTACTTTGCCATGACGAATAAGCCGCTGCGCACGGGTACGAGAGCTGGTCAGCCCTTGGCTGACCAGCAATTGATCAAGTCGTATCATGAGTGAACGTGTTATTCGCTAAGGTTGCTCAGGTGGTGGTGGTGTGGTGCCTTGGTCAGCTTGAAGCTCAGTAGGCGGCAGACGGGAAGCTCCCCAGCTGTGGTGCAAATAACGCTTCACCGTGTCCAATTCATCGCTGGTCACGGAGGCAGTATCAACCCGCTCAAGAGGGTCATAATGGTAAATATAAAGTCGCGACGCGAAGCGCTCAAAAGGAAGTGACGCTTCACCAAATCGCTCACCGTTGCCTGACGTGCTGACAATAACGTCATCACCCCAGTCCTGGCCACTGTCATTATTTGGGTTATAGAAGTACACCCGCATAACCTCAGAGGGATCCAGCGAGGTGCGCAATATAGTAATCGCGTGCCAGCCAATAAATCGTGCTGCGCTGTCGGTCACCGCAATGCCCGCCGGCTGCGGATGGATCAGCGGCTGATTGCCATTGTAATAGGGGTGATAGTAGGCGTAAAAATGGCGCACGAAATCGTCCACATCGCTTAGCTGCCCAGTGGCAACATCGACATTGATACGGAAACCACGCCCTGACCACCATCCATGAAACTCAGGGTTCACCCAGCGGTGCGGGTCACCTTCGCGTCCAATGCAGCGCCGGCCCATTTCTGCGTAGATACGATCCAGATGCGGCACAACAATCAGCGATACTGGGTCGAGATCCATGGGCAACTCAGTGGCGACACCGGACAGACTCTCCATTGATGAAATAGCCTGGCCTTCAAAATGCATAACTATTTCGTCGTCACGTGCAGCCCAAGCAACCATCTGAAGCAGATAGTCGGGATCGTTGTACGCCCACATGGAGAGCGCTCGGGCGGATTGACAGGTAGGGTTATTGCCCTGACCAACGCCTAAGGGGAGCCCTAACATGCACAGCACGCCTTCAATCAGGCGCGCGCGGGGAGATACGCTGTCGCCGTAGGCCATGTTAAGCCGTTCCTGCGCCCACTCCGAAAGAGGTAAATTTAGCTGGCGCCACATGGCTGGCGCTACAGGTGGCTGGTAAAGAATGCCACGCTCAAGCATTAAGGCAAGACCATAGACCGCTTGCGCAGTTGCGGGGTAAACACCGCTACGGATAAGAGCCTGAACCAACTCCCGGTAGCAGAGCAGGCAATCGCGGCCGGTAGACGATAACCCTAACGCTTCTGAAAGTAAGTGATCACCTTCTTCAAGCAGATGACGTAATAGCACGGCGTGATAGGGCGATGCTAGCCCGGTATCGTGCATTGCTCTGGCAAATCCCGTCGATTCTGCCTGGAGTGCGGTTTGATCCATACGTTCCAGCCGGTCACGGTAAACGTCCACCCCAGGGTCTTCGCGGCAAGCCTGGGTAGGGCCGTAAAGCGAACTTACCAGCCGGTCGGCGCCCTGGCCGCTAGCGCCTAGATCAATTGCCGGATTGGCTTGGCAAAGGGCTATTTGGGTGATCATCTGCTTGATGGCATCAACCTGGATGGGGCGCTGTTTTAAAATGCGCCAAATCTCATCAATCAGTTGATCGACAATGTGCTCGTAGCCGATACGTTCAGCTAAATGCTGAAAAAGCTGGCGGGGGATGACGGCTAGCCGTCCTTGGGTTTCACGCTCCGCCTCGCTGGGCGGTAAGAATAGTAGCGATAGGTTGATCGCCATTACCTGGGTGAGATAGTGGTGTGCATACTCTGCAGACACCAGTGGATGCGCAAATTCGCCTTTAGCGACAGCAAGGAGTCTGAGTTCGCTTAAGGCCTCAATGACGACTACATTGGCATCCGCGCTTTTAAGCGCGAAGGTCGTTAGGGTGGGCACCAAGTATTGTGGCGTTTCCCAATCGGAGCCCAAAAATAGACCAGCGTCCTCGAATGCCTTCGCGCGCGCTTCAAGTGCTTCACAACCGCCATCCTGGAGTAACACACGCCGCGCAGTGTCCATCACTCGCGGTAGTTTGGCGGCTTTTGAGAAGGCAGGCGCCTGCGTAAGCAGGCGCACGGCGTCATCAAAATTGCTCAATAGACCATTGAGCTTGATATCTTCTGGAGAAGACGTAAGTTGATCTGTCTTCACAGTGACTCCTTATCCCGGCATCAGCAGGGATTATACATAGAAGTCGAGGTCTTCTTGGCGTTTTAATAGATCGCGAATAGTATGCGCATCTTTGCCCTTGAAGTAGACCAGACCCCAGTGGGTACCAAACGCGGTGCGTTTAGTAACGGTTTCTTCTACAGGTGAGGTTAGCTCATGAGACTCAAAGTAGGGGTGATCTTCGGTCTCTTCGGGAATTTCCAAGCGGCTAACCACTCGGCGGCGCGGATAAACGCCAAAGCAACCGGCGAAGCCATCGGCATCGACCACTTCATTCGGAAAGAACTTGGCCACTTCTTCTTTCGTGGTTTTTGGATCAAACACCAGCATGGATGCTTGGTAAGCATTGAAGCCATAAACCCGCTCAAGCAGTTCAAATACCTTGAAACCGGGGGGACGATAAGCCACTTCACCAAAGTACATCTCACCGTCGCTGGTGACAAAATATTCTGGATGGATTAAACCAAACTCAATATCAAAGGCTTTAATAAGCTTTTCGATCTGATGAGTAATCTGTTCGCGGTACTTTTCAAGCTCAGGAGACGCGGGTACAAATACCGAGTAGCCCAGCGTGACGTATTCAGAGATATTTAAGAAGGCTATCTTGCCGTCATGAATCCACGCTTCAACGGCAAACTCCCAGCCGTCCAAGTGAGATTCCATCAGTACCGGGAACTCTTCATCGGGAATGGTATCAACTTCATCCGGTGTGCGGATAACGCGGTGACCCAGGCAGCCTGCCTTATCGAAGGCTTTTAAGTGAATCGGGTCATTGGGGTCGCCATCTAGCTTGAGCAGAGTTTGGTTAACCCGTTTAAGAAAGCGCACCACATCTTCTTTGTCGTGGGCTTCTTCAAAAATACCAACGCGGATGCCACCTAGCTGGGCGCGGCGCTTCATCAACGCCTTGTCGCGTAGCAATAGCGACTGACCGTAGATGCGGGGATTATCCAGAAGCACAGAATTGATGGCGCCCGCCCACTCTACCGTTTCTTCATATAGAGGGATTGCAACGTCAACGCCTTTTTCTTTGAGAGTCTCGGCAATTTCCATGGAGCGATCATTTAGGCGCTCGAAATTCCAAGGCACGTAGGGAATATCGTGTTTTTGGCAATACTCTTCCGCCCAATCAGGTGCAACGACAATGTAGCGACGATCAAAATTTTCGGCCGCTTCAATCGCATTGAGGCTCCAGCCTAGAAGGGCGATGTAGCCCTTATTGGGATCCTTTTGCATGTTGATGACTCCTACTTGGTTAGTGAACAGAATTGCCATACTGCCCAGCCCACCATACACGAAGGGGCGTGGGCTCGGCTAATGGGTGCATTTTGCGAATTACTAACGCTGTCTCAGGTAAAGGCGTAAGAGCGTGATTATGGTAAGCTAGGCGGTTCAACTTCATTTACATGTGGCAAGAGGGATAGGCCAAGATGGCGGCCAAGCCGATCTATCGTGTAGTCGTTCACCAACAGGGTGAAATTTGGGATTTATACGTCAGAGAGATCTTTCAAAGCGAACTCTGGGGCTTTATTGAAGTCGAGGAGTTTGTCTTTGACGATGCTTCGCGAGTAGTGGTTGACCCTGCGACTGAAAAGCTGCAGCGAACCTTTGATGGCGTCAAGCGAAGCTACCTACCGTTAAATGCGATTGTGCGCATTGATGAGGTGGAGCGTGAAGGACCATTGAAAGCGGTCAAAACCGATGCTCGTGTCGCAGAGTTTCCTCGTCCCTTTCCGTTGCCACCGCGCGGAGATGGGTAAGCGTATGAGACACACGCACCGCTAAGTTAAGCGATAAGTGCTGTTGGCTTCGTCCGCCTTGCAGCGTTTTTAATCAGGACAATATGTCATGCAATTAACTAAGATTCGTTGTCGATATTACGCCGCTGCGGCTGGCGTTTTGTTAAGTATGTCGAGTATTAACGTGAGTGCTCAAACCGGTAACCAGGCTTGGGTGACCGATGAGCTAAGCACTTACGTGCGCAGTGGCCCAACGGATGGCTACCGCATTATAGGCACCCTAAATGCCGGTGAGCAGGTCGATGTGCTGGAAACCAGTGGCAACTACACGCGTGTGCGCAACAGCGAGGGCAATGCTGTGTGGGTGCTGAGCGATGAGCTCCAACAAACGCCCAGCGCGATTGAGCAACTACCCGCATTGGAACAGCAGGTTGAGGAGTTGACGGCCGAACTCGATGGCATCAACGATGCATGGGAGGAGCGTGTGTCGTCGATGACCGAGACGCTGGAGGTCCGCGAACGCCGTATTGCGGAGCTTGAAGCAAGCAATCAGGAACTCGATAGCCAGTCGGAGCGGTCGCGCCAGCAGGTGAGGGCACTCCAAGCACGCTTGGAAACCCAGGAAGAAGACCTGCTAATGCGTTACTTCATGTACGGAGGCGGTGTTGCTGGGGCTGGCTTATTAGTGGGGCTGATTGTGCCGCATTTACCGCGTCGACGTAAAAAGCGTGATCGCTGGTTCTAAAACGCTATGCTCCCTTAACGGCGCGATCAATAACGAGGCTGGCGAACAATGAGTGATCAGTGGCGCAAGCGATGGCAAGAAGGACGTATTGGTTTTCATCTACACCAAACGCATCCGGCGCTGCTGCGTCATTGGGAATCGCTAGGCATTGCACCACGTACGAAAGTGCTTGTGCCGCTGTGTGGTAAGAGTCTCGATATGCGTTGGTTGGCGGATGCTGGTTATCCTGTTCTCGGCATTGAGTTTGCTCCAGAGGCCATTGAGCAGTTTTGGGTGCAACGTAGCTCCTCCGTGTCACGTTATCGCCAGGCGGGTTTTAGCATTTCCCGCCAGGGCAGTGTGGAGTTGTGGTGTGGCGACTTTTTTCACTTACACATTCAGCAGGCTGCAGAAATAGGCGCTTTTTATGACCGCGCCTCACTCATAGCATTGCCGCCAGCGACGCGTCAGCGCTATGCGTTTCATCTTGCCCAGCTAGTACCGCCTGGCGCCAAAGGCCTGCTGATTAGTTTGTCGCACCCTGAAGGAGAAGCGGGACCGCCATACAGTGTTCCTGCCAGTGAAATTGAGCATCTGTTTGCCCCCAACTTCACGCTAACCTTTCTTGAAGAGGGTAGCCCGGACGAACGTGGCAGAACCGAAAGTGTGTGGGGGCTGGAACGACGAGGGCCCCGCCTGTAAAGATATAGGCGAGGCCCGCTTGGTGAAAAAATACTTACGGTGAAAGGGCCGTAAGTTAACAGCTCGTTTAGCGTGCCAGTAAGTTGCCCAGCTCGCGATCACTGAAGGCGCGGTTCATTGCATCGCTGAGGAGGTCGCTTAGCATGCGTGAGTTGGCGTCTGAACCCGGACGCACGGCATAGCCTTGGGTCCGGCGCGAGGTGTAGGTGCCGGTGTAGGTCGTGCCCCTGTTTTGAGCAATGGCGCGCAGTACGCCTTCAAGACGTGCTTCATCAACCAGTGGCTGACCACTGTCTCCTCGAGCATAGTTCAAGCTGGCAAGTTCCAGGGTTAAGCTTGGGCGACCTTCAGCTTGCTCGCGGGTTGGGCTAAAGCCCATATCCCGCACGGCTCGCTCGGCTTCTTCCTGCAACCGCGGAATTAACTCGTGGCTACTAACGGTAATGTGCGCCGTCGACATACCACCCCCAGCACGATTACCAATGATGTCGCTTTCACGGCCATCCTGAGCAATAACCGTGACCTGCTGGCCAGAGCCGACCTGCGGCACATCCGCGCTGCGCTCAGGGCTGAGCTGCAAGTATTGGGGGCTAGCACAGCCAGCAAGCCATGCACTGGCGAGCAGCACACCCGAGATACGTAAAAAATGACGCCGAAGCATGGTCTTCCTCCGCTATGGCTAAAACGCCAGTATAGCGCGAGTGCTGCGCTGGCGGTATGTTCAAACGCTGGTAACCTAAAATCTAATGGCTATCAGTCGGTGGGAAGCTAAGCATGTCTTTTTTTAAATCTTTACGATATTTCATGTAAATATTGAAACCTGTTGCAGTTACTATTACTACACAACCAAGTCCTGATATAGTTGAAAAATGGATACGTGCATCAAAGACTTGGAAAGCATAGGTTAAGATAGGAGCTAATGAAAGCATCCCCGCAACAGTGAAAGGCTCTGAAAGTATAATACCTTTTTGTAATATCCAAAGGGGCACAATAACTCCAAATACAGTCGCAAGCAGTAGGCTACCAGCATTGCCTGCAGAGGAAACTGAAAAGCTCGGTCCTGTCCAAGCTAAAACAGCAGCAATTAATAGCAACAGGTAAAAGCGTTGGGCCATTATTCGAGTGGAATTCCATTTCAACTCACCGAGCTGTTTTGTAGCAATGGTGTTAAGAGCTTGGGATGCTCCTGCTGCGGAGGCAGCAAATAAACCAATAATTGTTATACTATGGCTTTGTGCGCGAACGCCCGCCAAGCCTAGTATCGAGGAAAGTACCAACATTAATGTACCAATAAGAACCCCTAGCGCAACTACATATGCATAAGCTGGTAATCGATGTTTTCGCACGATACGCTCAAGCATTAGTGTACTTAACGGACCAAGCCCACCCATGATGGCGGTTACCACGGCGGGCTCAAGGTATTTCAAGGCAAAGAAAAAGCCAATCCAATTGAATGCGCTCGTAATATTTACTATTAATAACGGAACCATATCGTTCCGTGACAATACTAGTTCTCGTAGAAATGACCTATAAAATAAGCAAGTATGGAAAAAAATACTTGTTATGAAAAAGCTCCAGAATAAGAAAGTAAATGGATGAAAAACTTGCAAAAGATTGCCTGAGAATACAGCATTAGCGTTAGCTAACAGCAAAAAAAGCATAATGAATAAAATTCCAAATCGAGCTGGGACGCTGTCTGTCATCGTATTTTCACTTTGTGGTAATAATTAATTGGTGTTGGTAGAAATTGTCTGGTTTTTTATGAAATAGGCATTAGCGTAACTGATAAAAAATACACTAATGACTTTATTTAAAGAGGCTAAACTATTTTTTGTTTTTGGGCGTCGGGGCTGACAATTAACCATACTGAAAGTAAAACAATGCAAGAGCCCAGTAAAAAACCACCGGAAATCGTTTCGCCGAGGACTAAATAACCCCATAACACAGCGAAGGGGGGCACAAGAAAAGTAACGGTGAGAGAGCGTAACGGTCCAATATCAGCGATCAATCTAAAATAAAGAATATAAGCCAGGGATGTGCATACAAAACCGACCGCCAGCAAACTAAGCCAAATATCACCTTGAAGCCAATCGATTTTTGGGCCAGTGGCTATCGTCCACACCAAAAAAGGGGTTAAAAATATGGTTGCTCCTAGTTGGCTGCCAAAGGCCACAAGCGTTGAATCTAACCCACCCTGTTGGGTTATCCAGCGCCTTGTTAAAAAACCAGCGAAGCCGTAGCCAACTGTGGCTATGATACAGGCGATAACGCCAACGAATATATTGCCTGTGACATGAGACTCACCTACATTCGTAATGACCAGAATACCTATAATGCCAAGCATTACACCTGCCCATTTTCTTAAAGATAAGCTTTCGCTAAAGACAAAAAAACCTATCATCGCACCCATTAAAGGCGTCGTGGCATTTAAAATAGCTGAATAACCAGCGGGCAATAATGTAGCGGCTATGCCGTACATTAGAAAAGGAATACCTGAATTTATGGCACCCAGAACAAGTATTTTATTTAGTTTGTGGCTAAAGCTAAGGCTTTTTCTTAATATAAAAATAATAAAAGCTAATCCAATAAAGCCGAAAAAAACTCTAAAAAAAGCTGTGTTTATAGCACCTATTACTGGTGACGTGATTCTCATGAAAAGAAAGCTTGCCCCCCAAATAGCTGCTAGGGCAAATAAACGAACGTAGTCGAATTTTCTCATTTTTTTATCCCTTTTGATTTTGCTCAGAGCTTTTTCCATAACCTGTATTTTTCAGGTAAGCAAACGCCGCAAGGCCTGAAACCAGAAATTAAAGCGCTTTCTTCATCTAAAAAAAACTCTGTTAGAAACGTAACCACCATTTTTTATTGCAGTGTTAGCAGATCTACAGTCGAGTTTTCCATAAATTTTGCTTTTTAAATTTCCACCATATTGGCCAGGGATGTCACTATAATAGTAATCGCCGCAACAAAATAATTTCCACTTGATCATAATGAACTACTCCAACTATGAAATTTAACTGATGTTTATTTTTCTAAACTGTTAGATTCATTCTCGATGAGCCATTTTTTTCGTTCTATCCCCCACCGATAGCCTGATAAGTCGCCGTTAGTTCGAATGACCCTATGGCAAGGTATAGCAACAGCAAGTCGATTAGCACCACAGGCTTGTGCAACAGCTCTAGTGGATTTGGGACTTCCAATGCGTTTTGCAACTTCTGAGTAGGTGAGTGTTTCGCCAGGTTGGATTTCCATTAGCGTACTCCAAACACGTTCTTGAAAAGCCGTTCCTTGAATATCTAATGGAAGGTCAAATCCGATTTTAGGGTGTTCAATAAATCCTACTACTTTAGATACAATTTCATCAAAATCTTTTCTAGTAGTTAGTTCTGCTGAGGAAAATTGATCTTGGAACTCATTGATTAATTTTTCTGGATCGTCACCAATTGAAATAGCGCAAATTCCTTTTTCACTTTTCGCTACCAAAATTGTACCAATAGAGCATTGACCAACGGAAAAAAGAATCTGAGCTCCTTTACCACCTTTTTTATAGCAATTAGCATTCATGCCTAAGCACCTTTGAGCTTTTTCATAAAACCGGCTACTTGAACTAAAACCTGAGTCATAGATATCGCTCGTTATTTTTGTCTCCTTGTTTCTTAGTCTGTTTCTAACTTTTTTTGCTCTTACAGCAGATGCATATTTTTTTGGAGTAAGCCCAGTATGTTTTTTAAAAATTCTGTGAAAATGAGTAGTACTTAACCCGACAGACTCAGCCAAATCCTCCAGCTTTGGTTGTGGGTCTGAAGACTCAATAATTCTACAAGCGTGTAACACTAAGGCTGAATGCCGGTTGTTTAAGAAATTTTTATCGCATCCAATACGTCGGTGAATGCGGTAACCTGCACGTTCAGCCTCTTCCGGTGTGTTAAAAAATTCTACATTATATCGCTTAGGTAATCTAAATGGTGCACTAGGATGTGCATAAACCCCAGTGGTTTTAACTGCATAGACAAAATATCCATCAGCATTTTCATTGCGAGTTTCGACCGCAGCCCACTTATCCTCATCTGAGGAATACAAAGAGACTTCTTTTCTGTTAGTTGCCATGATAGCTCCTAATGTTTAGCTTCATAGCAGTAGTATTTACTTATGGAGTTAGAGAAAAAACCCGTTTCTTGCTTTCATATTTTTATTTTTTCAACCTGTTGATTTTATTTATTTTTTCTAGCTTTCGAAGTGAAATTGCGACGTCACCCCCTGATTGAGTAGCGCTACACTTTAGAGTCCGATCCTATGCGTAAGGAGATTGGACATGAAAAAGCGTTTCAGCGAAGAACAGATCATTGGGTTCCTAGGCGAAGCCGAAGCGGGGCTACCCATTAAGGAGCTATGCCGTCGGCACGGTTTCTCAGAAGCCAGCTACTATCTATGGCGAAGCAAGTTTGGCGGCATGAGCGTACCCGGCGCCAAGCGCCTCAAAGAACTTGAAGCCGAAAATGGATGCCTGAAAAAGCTGCTCGCGGAGTCGCTACTGGAAATGGAGGTCACTCGCGAGGCGCTGAGAAAAAAGTGGTGAGTGCCGCTGCACGCCGCGACGTGGTGCGCTTCATGGTGTCACGTGGCCTAAGCGAGCGCCGGGCGCTCCGTGTCATCCGCATGAGTGCCAGTGCATTGCGCTATCAAGCGGCCCCTGACCGCAACAAGGCTCTGCGTGAACGCATTGTTGCCTTGGCACACCGGCATCGTCGCTATGGCGCTGGCATGATCTACCTGAAGCTGCGTCAAGCCGGTGAACAGGTCAATCATAAGCGCGTCGAACGTCTCTACAGCGCCGCTCGGTTGCAGGTGAAGCGCCCGCCGCAAGCGTAAGAAGGTGCCTACGTCTGAGCGCAAGCCCCTTGGCCGCCCTTGTGCCGCCAACCAGGTCTGGTCGATGGATTTTGTTTTTGACCGTACGGCAGAAGGCCGCGTGATAAAGAACCTCACCGTTGTCGACGACGCCACCCATGAAGCCGTGGCTATCGTGCCTGAACGTGCCATTGGTGGGTTGTCTTTAACACGGATACTTGACTATCTGGCTTTACAACGCGGGCTCCCTCACGCCATTCGTACGGATAATGGCAAGGAATTCTGTGGGCGGGCGATGCTGGCGTGGGCTCATCTACGTGGCGTTGCCCTGTTTTTAATCGAACCTGGAAAACCCAATCAAAACGCCTACATCGAATCATTTAACGGGCGCTTTCGAGATGAATGCCTGAATGAGCACTGGTTCACCAGCCTGCATCACGCCAGGGTCATCATCGAAGCATGGCGACGAGAATATAACGAGGAAAGATCGAAGAAAGGACTGGGCGGGTTAACCCCTTCCGCCTATGCCGAGCAACTGGCATTAAAACACGATAAAGTAACTTCAGACTCTAAACCCGGATGCTACTGAGTATGGGGTGACGTCGTGGAGCCAGTAAGAATTCTCTAGAGGACTTCTTTTATCATTAGAGTACTTGGCTTAGGAGAAGGGAAGCTGCTCATTGGTAGCGATAAACTCGATAAGGTAAAAATTAGCTTATTATCGCTGACATTTGAGCCATATTAAGAGTATCCAAAAATCAAATGCCTATTCTGATTTTGCTGCTTAAAGTGAAATTGGTGGCGATAGCTATAGTGAAACTCTATGGGTTATTACCAATAAATTTCAACGCTCACGTGGCTAGATTGCACTAAATTTCTGCTGATAGTGTTCCAAGAACCAGATGCATACCTTTTCTGACAAGGTTCCGTAGATCACGTCTTGATTGACATCATTCGACCATATTAATTTTTCATATGCTCATATTTACTCGGTAAAATCATAGTAATCCATTGAATTTTTACAATATTTCTAAAAAAATTATTAAGACATTATGTTTTTATTCTTAAAAGATATAAAAAAATAATTTAAAAGTAAGAAAATAAGAAAGTGCTTATAATACAGATTAATATGGATTCAAATACTGTAAAAAAAATTATAAAGTATAAATTGGTAAGGAAAAAAATATTGATTGTATGAATCCAGCTAGCTATAAATTAAACATCAGAAACGCAAAGGTGGATACGAACATGAATCTAGAAAAAAATGTTTCGCCAGTTAGCTATAAAAACTATGCATCTCCTGTAAGAGAAGGAGTTCTAAATCAGATAGGAAATACTCCTTTAGTTGAAATAAGTAGAAAAATGGGCCCTAAAAAAAGGGCAAGAGTATTTGCTAAAATGGAGATGTTTAACCCCACAGGAAGTATGAAGGACAGAATGGCCCTTGCTATAGTTGAGGAGGCTGAAAAAAAAGGAATTTTAAAAAGAGGGTGTACATTGGTTGAGTATAGCTCTGGTAGTACAGGCACCTCTCTTGCACAAGTGTGTGCTGTTAAAGACTATAAAATAAAAATTGTAACCTCGAATGCGTTTAGTATTGAAAAAATAAATCACATGAAAGCAATGGGTGCAGAGTTAGTAATGATTCAAAGTGATGATGGAGGTATAAATAAAAAGCTATTTACAGAAATGATTGATATGGCACGAGCAATGAGCTTGGAACCTGATACATATTGGCCAGACCAAATGAATAATTACGATATGCTTGAAGGATATAAAAAGTTAGGCCAGGAAATATGGGAGCAAACTAAAGGTAATTTAAAAACATTTGTTCATTGTGTTGGCACATGTGGTTCCTTAAAAGGGGTTTCGACTGAAATACGTAAGTACAATAAAAACATCAATATAGTAGCCGTTGAGCCAAAAGAGTCAGCTGTACTATCAGGAGGAAAGCCGGGATCCCACTCTATAGAGGGAATGGGAGCTGGTTATGTAGTACAGCATTGGAATGATGGTTTAGCTGATTCAATTCAGCAGGTTTCAACTAAAGAAGCTATAACCATGGCAAGAAAACTATCAGAGATCGAAGCTATATTTGCAGGGCCATCATCCGGAGCAAATTTAGTAGCAGCCTTTGATGTAGCTGCTAAATTACCTGAAAATGCAGTAGTGGTAACTATATTTCCAGATTCTGGTTTTAAATATTTAAGCACACCGTTGTATAACCTACAGTTAGAAGAGTTTTAGTATGATTAAAGAAAATGAAGTGAAAATCGACTGGGACAAAGTATACCAGGGGCTGGAAGAAAACGGAGTGTTTGTTATCAGAAATATTTTTAGCAATGATACATGCGATAGAATAAAAAAATTATACAAAGATGATTCAATGTTTAGAAGTCATGTGGTTATGGAAAGATATAATTTTGGAAAAGGAGAGTATAAATATTTAAGCTACCCTTTGCCTGATGAGATTGAAAAGGCTCGAATATATTTTTATGAAAAATTAGTCCATATAGCGAACGCTTGGCAAAAAAAAATGGGGAAAGATAATTTGTATACCGACTCTCATTTAAAATTTATAGAAATGTGCCACATTAACGATCAAAAAAGACCCACACCATTAATTCTGAAATATAAAAAAGGGGATTTTAATTGTCTTCACCAAGATTTATATGGTGATATTTATTTTCCGTTACAGGTAGTTGTTCAGCTAACTGAGCAAGCTAAAGACTTTAATGGAGGAGAGCTTGTCCTAACAGAGCAAAAACCAAGAATGCAAAGTAAAGTCAAGGTGATAAATATGGATAAAGGTGATGCTGCTGTTTTTGCTGTAAACGAGAGACCGGTAAATGGCAAAAAAGGGAGTTATAAAGTAAAGATGAGACATGGAGTAAGTGAAGTCAGAAATGGAGAAAGATATACTCTCGGAATTATTTTTCATGATGCAAATTAAATGTGAGGCTTGATATGGAACTAGCGAATTATAGTGATTGGTCTATTGATCGATTATCAGAGCAGAATCTATTTCTAGATAATAAAAGAAAATTTCCGTCATGGCATTACGCTATGATGAATGATAAATCAAGGAATGAAGCGATATATAGCTCTATTAGATCGCTCGACTTAAAAAATAAAAGTGTGCTAGAGATTGGAACTGGAGCTGGCTTAGTTGCAATGTACTTTGCGAGATGTGGAGCCAAGCATGTTTATACATGCGAAATGGATAAGCAATTGTGCGAAATTGCAAAACAAAATATAAAGCACAATAATCTAGAAGACAAAATAACTGTTTATAATATGAGTAGCACTTATTTGATAGATAGCAATATTTTAAACTTAACTCCAGATGTTATTTTTACTGAAACTCTAGATTGCGGAATAATAGGTGAAGGTTACGAGCGTGTAGCTGCTGACATTAAGAAGATAGCTACTCAAGAAACAATTATTTTGCCTGAAATAATTAAGCAGTATGGATTTTTAGTCGAGTCTACTGATATTAATGAGCAAAATATCGCAAATAATGAAAAAATGGGAGCAGGTTTAAATTTAGAACTAATAAATCGATACTCAACTTTTACATATTTTCCTGTCAGATATAAAAATTACAAAGCAAGAACGTTAACTGATGTTGCAGAAATAGGAACTTATAATTACAAGGATAGTTTTAAAAAAAATAAGAAAATTAGAATAAAAGCTTATCGAAGTGGAACCTGTCACGGGCTTATTACATATTTTCATGCCAAATTTGGAAACCATTCAGTAACTAATGACGTGAGAGACAACGGCCATTGGCACCAGGCGTTCCATCCCTTTTTAAACGCAGTAAATTTAGTTGCAGGTAATGATTATTTATTAGGCATTAGCGCAAAAGGCTACGTAACACTAACTTCATTAGGTGGACAAAATGAATGCTAAATTAGATATTAAAAAAAATAAAATCATAGAAGATTTTTCATTTCATAACTCAGAGCTTTGCCATGATGCACTGCTTAGTTTTTGTGATTCATATTTATTTGTAGATAACGAGTTTAGATATGAAAATGTTTACTATGGAAGGAGAATTAGACCTCATATCGCTAAATTTATGGATTTTAAATCTCCAGCTAGCATTGATGAAATAAGAAATTATAAAGCATTCGCAGCGAATAGGATTTTATTCACTATGAATGAAGTTGATTTTTTAATGTTGCCATTAAATAAATTTAACGCAGCAGATTTTCAAGAAAGATATAGTGGTTAAAAAGTAGCTCAAGCTTATGTAGCGATGCCTTTTTTGGAAAATTATTTATTTAATTTCCTTGATAAAGAAATTTTAATTACTCCAAACTGGACCGAAGCTTCGGTGTATAAATATTTCATGTCTTTTATTAAAGAAGCAAACGAAATGAAGGATTTACCGTCAGCAGAAGCGATCAGAAGCTCTAAAAATCCAGAATCAGCTGCTAAGGACTGGATCATTCAACTTGCTCCTGATTTCCTGATAGAGTCAAGCCCGATGGCACGATACGCTTCTGGCAACTATGGCGAACTTGCTTCTTCATTGTTTAAAGTGATTATAGACGAATTAGGTTATGGAGAACATCAGAAAAAGCATTCAAGTTTATTTCAAAACACAATGATTTCTGCAAATCTAGACCCTGAGCCGCATAAATACTGGCAGTATTATTTAAATGGAAGCCTTTTGCTAGCGAATTATTATAATTATATTACGAGAAATAAGTCTAATTTTTTTAAATATCTTGGCGCTATATTTTTAGCTGAAACAAGTTTTATAAAAAGCTGTGATATATGGAAGAAGGTGCTAAAGGATGCTATACCTAACCTAGATATAAAATACTTTAACGAGCATTGTCATATTGATGTAGACCATAGCCGTATGGTTTTAGAGAATTTGATTTTACCTGCAATAAGAAAATACGGTGATTTTGCTGCTTGCGAAATCGTGAAAGGTTTTGAACAAGCCAAATTTATTGGCAATATAGCTGAAGATGATTTTGTAAAGCAAATCCAGTGGAAAGATAACGCCGATAACTATAAAAAAATGCATGATAAAATTGTGGGAAATGTAAAATCAGAGTTTAGCAAAAATAATATCAGTAAAGACTATTTAAATGAGCCTTTAAATGAACTATCCATTACACATAGTCATGATGGTGACGAACTATGTCATATTATATCCGGCGAAATGGAATTTCTTAACGGTTTTCAGCACTCAACGACGCTGAAAAGTGGCGATGGTATAGTCATTAAACACAATAGACTCCATGGAGCTTTAATACAATCAGAAAATTGTGAATACGAAATTTATAGTATTGGAGATATTAACAAATGGACATAAAATCATTTAATGTTAACAATCCTGCAAATGTTTTAATCACGATACCATCTGAAAATAAGCGCGCTATTATGTATGTTAATTTAGATAGCTTAGACATTTTTAACGATAAATGCAAACATCGAGGTGGGCCTATTCATTTATGCTATAAGGATGCTGAGAATGTTGACCGATGCCCTTGGCATGATCATAAAATCAAAAATAGAAAAAAAATTGATTATATAACTGCAGTTTATATCCCAAGTACAGGGAAGCTGAAAATCATAAATAATCAAGATTCTGATGCTCCATGGCCTATTAAGATTATATATAATAACTTGATTGAAATTAGGAGCTTATTATGAATAACAACTACATGGTTGTTGTCGACCCGTATTCATCAGGCGCTCTATATGCTGATGTTTTAAGGGAACATGATATACATCCTATTGCTGTTTTAAGCTCTAAGGTTCCACCTGAAGTTTATTCAAAATCATTTAATCCTGACGATTTTGATATTGTTTTTATCTACGACTCACACAGTGAAGATGAGTTAATATGTTCATTAAAAAAATTTGACCCGGTTGCAGTCATAACAGGCTGTGAAAGTGGCGTTAAAGTCGCTGAATTGATTGCGCCGAAAATTATACCGGAGCGTTCTAATCCTCCCGAATTAGCTATTGCAAGGTGGCATAAAGGGGAAATGTATAAGGCTGTAAAAAAAGAAAATTTAACAACTATGAGGCAGATCTGCAGTAACTCAATAAGCGAAATAAAAAAATGGATTAGTTTGGAGAATTTGGAGGGAGAAGATTTGATAATAAAGCCCCCAGCAAGCGCAAGTACAGACAGTGTTACTTTAGTTAAAAACGGTGAAAACTGGGAAAAAGTGTTTAATGATTTGATTAATGTAGATAATCGATTGGGGATTAAAAATTCTAATTTAATGGTCCAAGAATTTTTGAAAGGACAAGAATATGCTGTTGACGTTATAAGTTATGAGGGCAGACATTCAATATGTAGTATTTGTTTGTATAATAAAATTGAAATAAATGGAATTATTGGTATATATGAATCGTTGCAATGGTTGTCCTCTGATTTTGATGATTTCGAAGTTGTTACTGAATATTCATTCGATGTATTAAATGCATTAGGTGTCGTATATGGAGTGAGCCACATTGAAGTAATGATGACAATTAATGGCCCTAGGCTAATCGAAATTGGTGCGAGACCGCATGGAGGAGGGCACCCCAAATATTGTAAAAAAGCTGTTGGTGATAATCAACTAGATAGGATGGTTAAGTCTTATATTAAAGGTGAGTTAGTAGATAAAAAATATGCTCTTAAGAGCCAGATGAAAGTTGTTTTTTTTATTTGTGAAAAAAAATGCTACGTATCAGGGCTAAATAAACTGAATGATATAAAAAAATTAGATAGTTTTTTTGAGATGTGCATAAATATTAAAGAAGGAGATATGATTGCTGCTACAAGCGATTTATTTTCTAGTTTGAGTTTAGGATTTGTTGTTCTTTTGCATTCTGATCTTGAAGTTATTAATAAAGATTGCATTGCTGTAAGGGCTATTGAAAAAAATATTTACATTAGTAAAAGTTTTAACAGGAGTGTTTAGTATGCCGATTTATGCTGATAAAATTCAAGATTTTATAAATATTTGTGATGGCATAATGCCCCGAAATTATCATAAATTACCACTTTATAAACAAAGAAATATGTATGAAATTCTTGCTCAGACATTTGATTCTAATGTTGCAAATAATGATGTGGAAGTCAATAATTATTATTATCTATCTGACGAGAGTAAGGATAACAAAGCTTTTCGAATCTATAAGAACAATAAATTCATTGAAAATGGTGTTGTTTTTTATATAAGAGGCGGTGGATTTGTACTAGGATCATTAGATACGCACAATTCTTTGATGATAGACATATGTATTGAAACTGGCTTGACTGTTATTGCGCCTGATTTTCGATTAGCTCCTGAGTACCCATATCCAGCTCCATTAAACGATTGTTTAGATATATTTAAATACGTTGTTTCTAATAATAAGAATCTTGGCTTAAATTGTAATAATTATCTTATAAGCGGTGATAGTTCTGGTGCCAACATGGCAGTGGCCTTGTGCATGATGTTAAGAGATATTAATCATACTCAGTTCAAAGGACAGGTTCTTTTCAATCCAGTGTTAGATTTTACCCGCTGGGTGAATGGAGGTGTTGATGCTCCACTACTAACATCAGGGGAAATGGAATTCTATACTCAGTGCTATGTGAATAACAATGATGTCTATAGTGATCATATCTCACCGCTAATTAATCAGAATTTTAATAATTTGCCGCCAGCATATATTATGGCTGCTGAGATGGATTCTTTAAAAGAGGACTCTGTTAATTATTTTAAGTCACTAACTGATCTAAATATTCCAGCTGAAATTGTTGTTGAAAAAGGCCTGGTTCATGGCAGTATAAGAGCAAGAAACATGAGTAATGCTGCGCATAATGCATTTAAAAAAGCATGCAATAAAATGCTCGATTTGATTAACGATTGATTAAGGAGTAGACGATGAAAACACATCCAATTGATAAACTTGAATCTAATTTTGACTCTGCTGTTATGCGTTTGAAAGAATTTTTGTCAATCGAGTCTATTTCGACAGATGTTAACAAAATTAATGATTGTGTTGCTGCTGCGGATTGGGTTTGTAAAGAGCTTGATAGTATAGGTTTTAGTAGTAAAAAAGTAACTGAAGGTGGTTTGCCTGCAGTTATATCCCATGGCCCTATTGTAAAAAATGCTCCTCGCATTTTATTTTACGGCCATTACGATGTTCAACCTGCTGATGATTTAGATGCTTGGTTACTTCCTCCCTTTGAGGCTGACATTATTTATAGAAATGAAGTTAAAATTATACATGGACGTGGTTCTGCAGATGATAAAGGGCAATTGCTCACGTTTATAGAAGCTTGTAGAGCTTTATATGAATCTACAGGTATACCTGTTAATATTACTTTTTTAATTGAAGGAGAGGAGGAAATTGGTTCTCCTTCAATTTCAAACGTGATTAATAGATATAAAGATGAATTAGAATCAGATATTGTATTTATTAGTGATACATCCATGATTGAGGATAATACTCCTACCTTAGGATGCCAATTGAGAGGGTTTTTGGGAGAGATTGTAACAATCACAGGGCCATCCCATGACCTTCATTCAGGAAATTATGGTGGGGCAGTTCATAATCCAGCAGGATTACTTGTTCAAGCAATTTCAAAAATTTACGATACAGATGGTTTAATTAATCTTAGGAATTTTTATAAAGATATTGAAGATGTACCATTTGAAATTTTGAAAGACTGGATTAAACTAGATAAATTCAGTGATAATTTTCTTAAATCCGTTGGGCTTTCTACATCTTCTGGAGAAAAAAATAGACATATTGTTGAAAAAATATGGTCGCGCCCTTGCATGGAGATAAACTCAATCTGTTCTGGTTATCAAAATGAAGGCTTCAAAACAATCATTCCTTCGACGGCTACTGCTAAAGTTAGCTTTAGGTTAGTTGGTGAACAAGATCCGGAGTATATTAGAGCTTCTTTCCGCAACCACGTAAGAGAGCACATCCCAGGTGATTGCAAAGTTGAATTTGAATCTTATGGTGCGATAAAGGCTGTAAAAATGGATTGTTTTAGACCTGAGTTTGTTTTAGCTCAAAAAATACTTAGGGAAGTGTGGGGGAGGAAGTGCGTTTTTGCTGGAATGGGTGGCTCAATACCTGCGGTAAGCCATTTTAAGCAACATTTAAACTTAGATTCTATGTTATTAGGGTTTAGCCGTTCAGACGATAACATTCATTCTGCTAATGAGAAATTGGATTATGAATGTTTTACAAAAGGTGCCTTGTCTTGGTTAATGATTTTACAGGAAATGCGTGTCAATTCCTCCATTGAATATGAGATATAGGTTTTTTAAATGTATTGCAATGATTTATTTGAAAATGGTGTTTTAGAATTGATTGATGTACTTCCCCGTGATGGAGAGGTCTATTACCACGGCAATATAGTTGGCGTTGCCAGTGCTGATCTGTACTTGGACCGGTGTATCAATGAGTTGAGCTGGGAGAGTGATCGCGCTTTTATGTTTGGAAAGGAGATTGTCACCAAAAGAAAAGTGGCATGGTATGCGGATAAGCCGGTTTCCTATAAGTACTCAGGGTATACAAAGACCGCTTTGCTATGGCCCGATTTTTTACGTGAGATCAAACACCAAGTGGAGCATAGCTGCAATGAGGTGTTCAATTCATGCCTGTGTAACTTTTATAGTTCAGGCGAGGAGGGCATGAGTTGGCATAGTGATGGAGAGAAAGAGCTGCTAACCAATGGCGCGATTGGCGCATTAAGCTTGGGCGGCGAAAGGAAGTTTTCCTTTAAACATAAACAATTGGGGGAGAGCGTCTCGCTGAATTTAGCGCACGGTAGTTTATTGATAATGAAAGGCACGACGCAAAAAAACTGGTTACATAGCTTACCTAAAACCAAGAAAGAGGTTGGTCCCCGGGTTAGCCTGACCTTTAGGCAAATGTGTTTTTGATTTCACCTTACTGACAAGCGCTAGCCACCCCCTACGGGGCAGCTATCAGCGCTATGTTTATTACAAAAGCATTAAGCGACGCGAGAGTGCTCTGCCGCTTTTGTTTTTGCTTCAGGAAAGCGACGCCAGTGACGCGGGTGGGCATATAAGCGTTGCCCCCGGCTTAAGGCCAAATGCTCAAAGTCAGTATGGCGAACGGTAGCCATCCACGGCTGGGCTAGCCAATCTGCTTCCAGCTCAACGCGCACTTCTGCACCTACTGGAGAGATCGCCGTGATGGTGACCGGCAGATGGCTCTCTTTGGTTGGTTGTTCGGTGAGGCGCACTTCGTGAGGGCGTAACAATAGCTCTTCATGACCATCGGGTAGGTCGACATGCCAATAGGCGTCACCACAGGTCAATACGCCGTTGCTCACTTTGCCCTCCAGATGGTTCACATCGCCCAGGAACTCAAATACAAAGCGATTTTTGGGAGCGCGATAGAGATCATCGGGGGTGTCAATCTGCTCAATGCGCCCGTTGCTCATTACCACCACGCGGTCGGATAGCTCCAGCGCTTCTTCCTGGTCGTGGGTAACGAAAACACTGGTAAAATTGAGTTCGTCATGAAGATGACGTAGCCAACGGCGCAGTTCCTGGCGGACTTTGGCATCGAGTGCGCCGAAGGGCTCGTCCAGCAGCAAGACCTCCGGCTTAACTGCCAGCGCGCGGGCTAGCGAGACCCGCTGCTGCTGACCGCCTGAAAGCTGCGCTGGGTAGCGTTTGGCAAGATGCTCCAGCTTGACCATTTCAAGCAGTCTAAACACCTGGGCACGAATCTCACCGCTACTGGGGCGACGCTTACGCGGAAGCACAGTAAGCCCAAAGGCAACGTTGTCGTAAACGCTCATATGGCGGAATAGCGCATAGTGTTGAAACACGAAGCCAATGCGCCGATCACGCACGTGCAGGTTGGTCACATCGCGCTCGCCAAACAGAATCTTATTCGGCTGAGAAGTGCGGTCAGCGCTTTCCAAGCCAGCGATGATGCGCAGCAGCGTGGTTTTGCCCGAGCCCGAAGGGCCTAGCAGACCAACTAACTCTCCCTCGTTAATATCAAGGTCAATGGGCTCCAGCGCTTGGGTATTACCAAAGTGTTTCGCAATGTTCTGCAAACGAATGCTCATGCGAGTGCCTCCCGGCGCGATGCGCGCCACTCCAGCCCTGCTTTGGCAGCCAGCGTGAGTAGGGCAATGAATGCGAGTAAGGCCGCGCAGGCAAAAGCCCCGACGGCGTTATAGTCCTGATACAGTTGCTCAAGGTGCAGCGGCAGCGTATTGGTTTGGCCGCGAATGGCCCCTGAAACGACGGAAACAGCGCCAAATTCACCCACCGCGCGAGCATTGGTGAGGATGACGCCGTAAAGCAGCGCCCAGCGAATATTAGGCAACGTAACGCGGCGGAAGGTCGTCCAGCCGGATGCACCCAGGGTCACGGCCGCTTCTTCTTCGCGAGAGCCTTGGGCCTGCATCAGCGGAATTAGCTCCCGGGCCACAAAGGGGCAGGTAACGAAAATGGTCACCATCAATATGCCCGGCCAGGCGAACATCAGCTGAATATCGTAAGTGTCCAACCAGCTTCCAATCCAACCATTACGGCCATACAGCAGCAGGTAAATCAGACCGGCTACAACGGGGGATACCGCAAAGGGGATATCAATCAAGGTCTGTAAAATTCGCCGCCCTGGAAAGCTGAAGCGCGTAACCAGCCACGCCAGTGCCACGCCAAAAACCAAGCATACCGGAATGGTTAACAGGGCAATCACGAGTGTTAAGCCAATCGCATGCAGTGTGAAGGTGTTGCTAACGTTGGCCCAAAATACCAGTACACCCTGGGAAAACGCTTGAGCAAAAATGGCCACCAGCGGCAGCAGTAAAAACAGTGCGGATAGCACCAGAGCAGCGCCTATTAAGAGACGCCTGACCATAGGTGCATCACCAATTCGACGCATTACCCTTTACCTCCATGCAGTCGACGGACAAAGCGCCCCTGCCAAATATTGATGGCTAACAGCATCGCCAATGATACGAATAGCACCACCGAAGCAACCGCCGATGCGCCGGCATAGTCATACTCTTGCAGCTTGACGAAGATCATCAGCGCGGTGATCTCGGTCTCATAAGGCATGTTGCCCGCGATAAAAATAATCGCTCCAAATTCACCCAGCGAGCGAACAAAGGCAAGCCCAGTGCCGGTCACCAAGGCCGGCCACAGGTGGGGCATGATAACCCTGCGAAAGGCGACGCCATCCGTCGCACCCAGCGACATGGCGGCTTCATCCACTTCAATTGGCAAGTCTTCAAGCACAGGCTGTACCGTGCGCACTACGAAAGGAATGCTGGTAAAGGCCATGGCCAGGGCTATGCCCACCCACGTGTAAGCGACTTGAAAGCCCAGCGGCTCCAGTAGCCTGCCCATCCAGCCGCTGCCCGCGTAAAGCGTTGCCAGCGTGATGCCTGCGACGGCCGTCGGGAGGGCGAAAGGTAAATCCATTAACGCATCCAGCAAACGCTTGCCAGGAAAGTCGTAGCGCACCAGCACCCAGGCCAGTAACAGGCCAAACACAGCGTTGACCAACGCGGCCACAGCGGCTGCTCCGATGGTAACCACGTAGCTTGCGACTACCCGGCCCTCGGTAATAATTGCCCAGTACTCAGCAAGGGTAAGCCCCGCTAACTGGCCAAATAAACCGGTGATAGGCAACAGCAGTACCAGCGAAATAAATAGCACGCTGATACCCATAGAAAGGCCAAAACCCGGCAGCACTCGCGTGCTACCGGGCTGCCATAATGCTAACTGGCGCATAGTGTCTCGTTAACGGCGTTGAAGTTGATCAAGAAGGGCGCCACCTGCGAAGTGTGTTTCCATCGCTTCTTCCCAGCTTCCAAATACATCCTCGACTTCAAATAGCTCGGTTTCTGGGAACTGGTCGGCAAACTCTTCTACGACGGTTTCATTATGAACACGGTAGTTGAAACCGGCGAGCTGGCGCTGAGCGTCTTCACTATACAGGTATTCTAAATAGCTTTGGGCTAAGTCGCTGTTACCATTGCGTTCGGCGTTAGGGCCTACTACCGCGACTGGGAATTCGGCCAACACGCTTACCGGAGGCACGATGACTTCGTAATCGTCGCTGCCGTATTCGCTGCGAATGTTGTTCACTTCTGACTCAAAGCTGATCAGTACATCACCAATGCCGCGCTCAATAAAGCTGGTGGTAGCACCACGGCCACCGGTGTCAAACACAGCGACATTGCGCAGGAAGGTGCGCATGAAGTCATGGATCTGTTCTTCGTCGCCATCAAACTCGTTTTCGGCAAAGCCCCAGGCCGCCAGGTAAGTATAGCGTCCGTTACCCGAGGTTTTTGGGTTAGGGAAGACCATTCTTACATCTTCTTTTACCAGGTCATCCCAACTTTCAATGCCTTTAGGGTTGTCTTTGCGAACCAGGAAAGCGGTGGTGGAGTAGTAAGGCGACGCGTTGTTCTCAAACGCTTCCTGCCAATCTTCAGCCACCAGACCTTCATCGGCAAGGACCTGAACGTCAGTCACTTGGTTAAAGGTGACGACGTCAGCGCGGAGGCCTTGCAATATGGCACGTGCTTGAGCGGATGAGCCACCGTGGGATTGACTAATGTCAATCTCTTCACCGTGCTCTTCCTGCCACCAGGCTTGAAATTCAGGGTTAATCGCCGAAAACAGTTCACGGGCAATGTCGTAAGAGGAATTAAGCAATTCGCGCTCTTGAGCGATCGCTGCGCCACTGACACTAGCGCTTAGGGCAAGCGCGATCATGCTGCGGCGGAAAAAAAGAGGCAGGGCCATCGGTAAACTCCTTAAAACGTTAAGCGGATAGTGTCGCAATGCTGCCAAGATTAAATCGAACATTGTGGAATTACAATCATGTTTTATATTCTTTTTAAGAATATGGGTGTGCGGGGGTGAACGATTGCTGATGCTAAACCGGTGCTGGGAGATGGTCCAGGCTCTGGTAAGATAGGCCGCCATATAGGAACCCCGCAGGCGACTGGCTGTTTATGCAGACGGCTGCAGGGCAGTTGTATCCGTTCACAGGCGAATATGCAGGAAGAGAATATGACCGCTGCGCAGGATTTTTTAATTGCCCCCTCTATTTTGTCGGCTGATTTCGCCCGTTTGGGGGAAGAAGTCGATAACGTGCTGGCCGCTGGAGCTGACGTTGTGCACTTTGATGTGATGGACAATCACTATGTGCCTAATCTCACTATTGGGCCTATGGTGTGCAAAGCGCTGCGTAAGCACGGTGTGACGGCACCCATCGACGTACACTTAATGGTCAAGCCCGTAGATCGCATGATTAGTGACTTTATTGATGCAGGCGCTAGCTATATTACCTTTCACCCGGAAGCCTCTGAGCATGTAGACCGTTCACTGCAGCTGATTCGTGACGGTGGCTGTAAAGCAGGCTTGGTGTTTAATCCGGCTACACCGCTGTCGTACCTGGACTATGTGATGGATAAAGTCGATATGGTACTGATGATGAGCGTCAACCCTGGTTTCGGTGGCCAGTCATTTATTCCCGGTACGCTGAATAAGCTGCGCGAAGCGCGGGCGCGTATTGATGCCTCAGGAATGAATATTCGCTTGGAAATTGATGGCGGCGTGAAAGTAGATAATATCGCCGAGATTGCTGCTGCGGGTGCCGATACGTTTGTGGCAGGCTCCGCTATTTTTAGCGCTCACCAAGCCAGCGACCCGCACGGTTATGACACCGTGATCAAGCAAATGCGTGCGGCGCTGGCTAAGTCATAAACGAGTAGGTTTTAGTGAAGCTTCATGCGGGGCTTGAGGTAACGGTTGAGCTTATCGACCAGCCAGGCGAGCCCCGTTTTAGGCGCCCCATGAATAGAGAGCTGATGCATGCGGTAGAGCGAAGCATAGGCTTTACGGGCCAGCCAGCCCTCCAAAAAGAGGCCCTTTGAGGCAGAGCTGCGCATTAAATTCCCCACCGCGTCATAGCGAGCCAGTGATACCAGCGACCCATGATCGCGGTAGCGAAACGCCTGCAATGGTTTGCCATCTAGCTGGTTGATCAGGTTTTTCGCCAAAAACTTGGCCTGCTGGTGAGCCGCCTGGGCGCGGGGCGGTACGTAGTTGCCATCTCCCATAGGACAGCTAGCGCAGTCGCCAAGGGCAAAAATCTTCTCATCATCCACGCTTTGCAGGGTGCTTTTAACCTCAATTTGGTTCTTCTTGTTAGTGGCAAGGCCTAGCTCCGTAAGAAAGGGCGGTGCCTGAATGCCCGCTGCCCATACGTTGATATCTGTCTCGATAATGTCACCGTCGTCGGTTACCAGCTGGTGCGCTTGGGCTTCTTTAATGGCGGTGCTGGTGTGAACAGTGACACCCATCCCTTCCAGTTCTGTTTGCACGGTTTGACTGATTCGTTCGGAAAGCGCAGGCAGCAAGCGCGGTGCGGCTTCCAACAAATGCACGCTAATTTGCTGGTCATCTAGCGACGTGACGCCATAGGCATTTAACATGCGTGAAGCGTCAAATAACTCTGCGGCAAGTTCGACCCCTGTGGCGCCGCCGCCCACTATGCCAATGGTCAACTGGGTATGCTGGCGCAACGTTGGATCGGTATAGCGCAAAAACGTATTGATCATATCGCGCTGAAACGCTTTAGCCTGCTGCGGCGAATCTATAAAGTGGCAGTGTTCGGCAACGCCCTGGGTGCCAAAATCGTTTGATACGCTGCCCAGCGCCATCACCAGGTAATCGTAGGACAGGTCGCGTGGGGGCAGTACTTCCTCGCCGTCTTCATCCTTGATGGGGGCCAGGTGGAGTATTTGCTCCTCGCGGTTTACTCCGGTCAGAGAGCCCCGCTGGTAGCGGTAGTGGTGGGCGGAGGAGTGTCCTCGGTAGTCCACCTCATCCATGCTGGAATTCAGTACCCCAGTTGCCAGTTCATGCAGCAGCGGTTTCCACACATGGGTGGTGTTACGATCCAGCAGCACAATCTCCGCACGTTTGCGCTTACCCAATATGCGCCCTAAGCGGGTAGCAAGCGCTAGTCCGCCCGCTCCTCCACCGACAATCACGATTCTGGGGATGCCCATTGCTATCTCCTTGGCTAAATTAGCCACAGCATAGAAATTAGCCACAGCATAGAAGTTTCTTAGGCTCCTGACTAATGCGTAGGTTCGCCCTGAACAGGTAAGATAGTTGCCTGACTGAAATGCGACTGTTAATAGCGCTTGTGAAAATGCTAGCTGCAAAGCAGTGTTCTTAACAGCAACGTTTATAAGGGTAGTGTGAGTAGCTGACAACGCCAGAGGGTAAATAAGGTGGATTTAACATTACATTCAGCACTGCATCCTGTGCTGCAGGGTAAGCGGCTGATTGCGTTTGATCTGGATGGTACGCTGATCGATTCCGTCCCCGACCTTGCTGCCGCAGTGGCACGCACGCTTTGTGAGCTGGGCCTGGCTGTTCCCACTCAGGAAGACGTGCGCAACTGGGTGGGGAATGGCGCACCGGTGTTGGTTGAGCGAGCCTTGTCCTGGGCATTGCAAAGTACCCCTGATCCCTCGCTTCAGCAGCGCGCCTATGATGCTTTTATGGTCCACTATGGCGCAGCGCCCAATACGTTGACGACGCTTTACCCTGGGGTGGTGCACACACTTCAAACACTGCATGGAAAGGGCTTAATCTTGGTGTTAATTACCAATAAGCCTGAGCGTTTTATTGAGCCACTGTTGAGTCATTTTAACTTGCTGGCGTTTTTTACGCTGTGGATTGGTGGCGATTCGCTGGCTGAAAAAAAGCCTAGCCCTCTGCCACTGCTTCACGCTGCCAGTACGTGCAAGGTAACGCCGGTTGAATGTCTTATGGTGGGAGACTCCCGTCATGATATGGCGGCAGGTAAGGCCGCCGGGTTTGCCACCCTGGCGCTGCCCTATGGCTATAACCATGGCGAACCCATTGAACTGAGTAAGCCCGATGTAGTGCTTCCATCGCTAACGGCACTGCTGATGCCTCCAAATGTGACAAGGACCGCTTAATGATGACCCCGGAACGTTTTCACGAGCTTAGCCAGGCAGGCTACAACCGAATTCCTGTTTCGCGTGATGTGCTCGCTGATTTAGATACGCCGCTATCTACCTACTTAAAGCTGGCGAATACGCCGTGGACATTTTTATTAGAGTCTGTTCAAGGTGGCGAAAAGTGGGGGCGCTACTCAATGATTGGTCTGCCCAGTCATGAGCGCATCGAAGTGCGCGGCTTTACCGTACGCCACATTAAAGAAGGCGAAACCGTTGGCGTTACTGAAGTTGAAGATCCTTTGGCGTGGATTGAGCAATTTCAAAGCCGCTTTAAAGTGCCAAAGTTAGAAGACAAACCACGTTTCGACGGCGGTCTGGTCGGTTACTTCGGCTACGACACCATCCGCTATATCGAGCCAAGATTACGTGGGGGAGCTGATAAACCAGACCCATTAAACGTGCCTGATATTTTGTTGATGGTCTGCAATGATTTTGTGGTGTTCGATAACCTTTCTGGGCGGTTGACCATTTGGACCCACGTTGATCCTGATGAGCCGGATGCCCTTGAGGGCGGTCTAGCGCATTTAACCCATCTGGAAACCCGCCTGCGTGAAGCGCAGGTCAGCCCCAATAATGCGGGCAGCAGTCGCCAGCCGGTGAAGGAGAGTGATTTTAACTCAGGCTTTACGGAGCAGGGCTTTAAAGCTGCGGTCGATAAAATCAAAGAGTATGTGCTAGCGGGGGACATCATGCAGTGCGTACCTTCACAGCGCATGTCGATTCCTTATCAGGCGTCGCCGCTGGATCTTTATCGCGCACTGCGCAGCCTTAACCCATCGCCTTATATGTTTTTCTTTAATCTGGACGATCATCAGGTAGTGGGGTCTTCGCCCGAAATTTTGACCCGCTTGGAAGAGGGCGAAGTGACCGTGCGGCCGATTGCCGGTACTCGCAAGCGCGGCAAAACCGAAGAGGAAGACGACATTTTAGAAGCGGACCTGCTGGCCGATCCTAAAGAGCTAGCGGAACACCTCATGCTGATTGATCTGGGTCGCAATGACGTAGGCAGAATCTGTCAAACGGGTAGCGTTGAAGTCACCGACCAGATGGTGGTCGAGCGTTATTCTCATGTGATGCACATCGTCTCTAACGTAACCGGTAAATTGAAGCCTGGCTTAACCGCCATGGACGCGCTGCGTGCTACCTTCCCAGCGGGAACGGTGTCAGGAGCGCCTAAAATTCGAGCATTGGAAATTATCGATGAGGTTGAACCAGTAAAACGTGGCATATACTCCGGGGCAGTTGGCTATCTTTCCTGGCACGGTAATATGGATACCGCGATAGCGATACGCACGGCGGTGATTAAAGATGGACAGCTCCATGTTCAAGCAGGCGCGGGTATTGTGGCCGACTCGGTGCCTGACATGGAGTGGCAGGAAACCCTTAATAAAGGGCGCGCGATTTTCCGGGCAGTCGCCATGGCCGAGCGCGGATTAGATAATCTTTAAATAGTGAATGCTATTCGCAATAGTGTGCTAGGGCCGATTACTCGGCCCTAGCACCTCCAAGTGCGGAGTGCAGCACTTCAGCATTATGGCGAAGCATGGCTGGGTAATTGGCCGCTGGCCCATCTTTACCGCTAAGTGCATCAACATACAGCGGCCCCGCCAGGGGGATGTTGGTATACCGCGACAGGGCATCCATATGAATATCCGGCGTGGTGCTTTCATAAAATAGCGCCGATGGGCGCGGGCGCGTTTCAGTAAGGTATTCGCTCATGTCTGCCATTGCCTGGGCGCTACCCAGGGTCTCATGATTAACTCCCCAAATTCCTTGCGCCTCAAATCCATAGGCGCGGGCAAAGTAACCAAATCCTGCCTCGCTGGTGATCAACGTACGGTTAGTTTGGGGAATGCCGTCAAGCCGCTCTTTCAAAGCTTGATGGAGGTTGCTGAGTGCCTTGTGCGCCTCTTCAGCACGGGCATAAAAAGCATCGGCTTGTTCTGGGAGGTGCTCGGCCAGGGTGTCGGCAATGACATCAATGTAGGCTGCAGCGCCTTGCGGGTCCATCCACATATGCGGGTCAGGCTCTTCGCTATACTGCCCTGTGGAGATTGCTAGCGGGGCATAATCGGCTTTTTTAGCGACTTCCACCAAGGTGAGGTTGTCGTCTGCCATCGCTTCCACATGATGTATCCATGGTTCTAGCCCCAGTCCGTTATAAAACACAATATGGGTCTCTTCCAGCGCGAGCACATTGGGGGGCGAAAGCTCCCAGCGGTGGACATCCTTACCCGCAGGGACAATGACGTTAACGCGAACTTTGTCACCGGCTACCCGCTTTACTAAATCCTCAAGGACAGAAAACGAAGCGATAACATTGAGTGACGTATTGGCGCTGGCGGAAGTAGCACTGATTAGCGCAACAAATAAGAGCGTACTGACCCAGGTAAACCGCTTATACATTCCACGCTCCAAACTGTAGAGAAAGCAACCGACCCTGAAACCTATCGGAAAAGACGGCAGATAATAAAGACTGCACTGCTCTGTTGCCAGTTCCAATATCAGTGCTGGCTAAAAGAGTTATCGCCCAAGTGATGTTTCCCTCAACGCACAACTGGCACTATGCTGAGGGTATATACCCTTAATCATAGCGTGCCCTATGGCGAACAGGCGTATTTCTTCAGTGCATTATCGGCGTGGACAACAAAAAGGCCGCGAGCTATCTCCTGTGGCTCTGGTGACGCTTAGAGCATTGTTGGGCGATGAGCGTGTCCAGCCCGCGTTACGCCAACGGGATCAGTTGCTTGAGCATTTACACGTCATACAGGATAGTCGCGGTCATTTGTCAATGATAGAGCTACGGGCATTGGCTGAGTATATGAACCTGCCCATGGCGGCAGTTTATGAAACAGCCACCTTCTATGCCCATTTCGATGTTGTACACGATGACCAGGCGCCTCCACCAGATACCACCGTGCGCGTGTGTGACTCGCTCTCTTGCCAACTGGCGGGGGCTGCCCAGTTAAAGGCCAAGTTAGAAGCAGGTTTTGATCCAGACACCGTGCGTGTTTTACGCGCTCCCTGTATGGGGCGGTGCGATAGTGCACCGGTGGTGGAGGTGGGCCATCATCACTTGCAGTTTGCCACTGCAGAAGGGGTAGCGGCCGTTGTAGATACTGGCCACTTTCATCCAGAAGCTATTTTATGGCAGCGCCTGGAAGAGTATCAGCAAGCGGGCGGTTATCGACTGCTCAATGACTGCCGCGCTGGCAAGGTTAGCGTTGATGAATTGATGACCGCGCTGCAAAACGCAGGCCTACGAGGTCTCGGTGGCGCAGGCTTCCCCACCTTCAAAAAATGGCACTTTGTGCGCCAGGAGCCTGGGCCACGCTACTGTGTGATCAACGCCGATGAGGGCGAGCCGGGCACCTTTAAAGATCGCTTTCATCTCGAAAAATCACCCCATCAGTTTTTGGAGGGCGCACTGATAAGCGCCTGGGCGATAGAGGCTCAAGCGCTCTATATCTATCTGCGTGATGAGTATCCCGGTTTGCATCGCGTCCTGCGGGAAGCAATTGCCGAGCTTGAACAGTCAGGAATACTCGCTGCGGGCTATATCGTCCTTCGCCGGGGTGCAGGGGCCTATATCTGTGGCGAAGAGTCGGCATTAATTGAGTCGCTAGAAGGTAAGCCAGGCAAACCTCGCCATCGTCCTCCCTATGTGGCGCAACAGGGGTTGTTTAATCGCCCTACGCTGGTCAATAACGTTGAGACAGTGTATTGGATTGCGCCGATTTGGCATCAAGGCGCCAACTGGTTTGCCGGGCATGGCCGCAACGGGCGTTCCGGTTTGCGTAGTTTTTCTGTCTCAGGGCGGGTAAAGCACCCCGGTGTTTATCTGGCGCCTGCGGGGATCACCCTGCGGGAACTGGTCGATGAATATTGCGGTGGCATGGCGGAAGGCCATCAGTTAGGGGCCTATCTGCCCGGTGGTGCCTCAGGGGGTATTCTGCCCGCCAGCAAAGCGGATATCCCGCTGGATTTCGATACTCTCCAGGAGCATGGCTGTTTTATCGGCTCGGCGGCGGTAATCGTGCTCTCCCAGCAGGATAATCTGCAGGCGGTGGCGAGCAACCTATTGGCTTTTTTTGCCGATGAATCCTGCGGCCAGTGCACCCCCTGCCGTGTAGGCACTGAAAAAATGTTGACCCTGCTAGAGCGAGACGATTGGGATGTCGGCCAACTGACCCGACTGGCGCAGGTGATGCAGGACGCCTCGATTTGTGGGCTGGGGCAAGCAGCGCCCAACCCCGTACTGGGATTGTTGAAAGATTTTCGCGCTGAGCTTGCTCAGCAGCAGATTATTGTCAGCGATGCTGGACAAGGAGGGGAGCCATGACTACCTCTTTTACACTCACCTTTGATGGGGCAGACGTCAGCGCCTACCCCGGTGAAACCCTATGGCAGGTGGCCAAGCGGGCTGGGGAAACCATTCCCCACCTGTGTTTTAAAGAGGCCCCTGGCTACCGTGCCGACGGTAACTGCCGTGTCTGTATGGTCGAAGTGGAAGGTGAGCGTGCCTTAGCAGCCAGCTGCCTGCGTGAAGCCGCGCCGAATATGGTGGTGCATAGCGCAAGCTCGGAACGCGCCCAAGTGGCCCGGGAAGGCGTCATGGAGCTGCTGATGGCGGATCAGCCTGGTAGGGCTGAAAGCCCTGACCGCTCCAGCCATTTCTGGGCCATGGCCGATCAGTTAGGCGTTGAAGAGAGCCTCGTCAAAGAGTGGCTGCCGCCCCAGCGTGAAGAAACGTTGAGACCCAATAAGGCGGTGGATGCGAGCCATCCCGCCATGCAGGTCAGTTTAGACGCCTGCATTGAGTGTACGCTCTGTGTGCGCGCCTGCCGTGAGGTGCAGAGTAACGATGTCATTGGCCTTGCTCATCGCGGTGCAGCGGCGAGCATCGTGTTCGACTTTGACGACATGATGGGCGACAGCACCTGCGTCGGCTGCGGTGAATGCGTGCAGGCCTGTCCCACCGGGGCGCTCATGCCAGCAACGCTGGTCAATGCCCAGGGGCGGGGAGATTCCAAGGCGATAGACCGACAGGTGGATTCGGTATGCCCCTACTGCGGGGTGGGTTGCCAGTTGACCTATCACATCAAAGACGATGCTATCGCCTATGTGGCAGGGCGCGATGGCCCCTCAAACCACAACCGGCTGTGCGTTAAAGGCCGCTTTGGTTTCGATTATCCTCGTCATTCGGCACGCTTAACCACACCGCTGATCCGCAAACCCGGGGTCCCCAAAGCACTGGATCCTGGTTTTGATCCTGCCCAGCCGCTCACCCATTTTCGCGAAGCAACTTGGGAAGAGGCGCTCGCCGCAGCGGCGGACGGGTTGGTGGAGCTAAAACATCAGCATGGCCCTAGAGCGCTGGCAGGCTTTGGCAGCGCCAAATGCTCCAATGAAGAGGCGTGGCTGTTTCAGAAACTGGTGCGTACCGGCTTTGGCAACAACAATGTCGACCACTGTACGCGGTTGTGTCACGCCAGCTCCGTGGCGGCGTTAATGGAGTGCTTGGGTTCGGGGGCGGTGACTGCTTCTTTTATGCAGGCACTTGAAGCGGACGTGGTACTTCTGACGGGCTGTAACCCGGCGGTGAATCACCCCGTGGCCGCTACGTTTTTCAAACAGGCCGCCAAGCGTGGTACCGAGATTATTATTCTTGATCCTCGCGGTCAGGCGTTGGATGCCTACGCTGCCCTAAGTGTGCGCTTTACCCCCGGGGCCGATGTGGCACTGTTCAACGCTATTCTTAACGTGGTGATAGCCGAAGGGCTATATGACGAGGCGTATATTGCCGATCACACTGAAGGTTTTGACGCGCTGAAACAGAGCGTGGCTGGCAGTACGCCGGAGTGCATGAGCAAGCTATGCGGCGTCGAGCCTGGAGTGATTCGAGATATTGCCCGCCGCTTCGCCAATGCTGAGAAGGCGATGATTTTCTGGGGCATGGGTATTTCCCAACACACCCACGGCACCGACAACGCCCGCTGCTTGATCTCCCTGGCGCTGGCCTGCGGCCATACCGGCCGCCCAGGCACCGGCCTGCATCCACTGCGCGGGCAGAACAACGTGCAGGGCGCGTCCGACGCGGGGTTGATCCCCATGGTGCTGCCGGACTATCAACCTGTAGGCGATAGCCAGCTGCGCGCCGCTTTTGAAGAGCTGTGGAGCACGCCGCTGGATGCCGAACCGGGCCTTACCGTGGTGGAAATAATGGATGCTATTCATGCGGGCCAAGTGCGCGGCATGTATATTCTGGGTGAAAATCCGGCGATGTCCGACCCTGATCTTCACCATGCCCGCGCGGCATTAGGGAAGCTTGAACACTTGGTTGTACAGGATCTGTTTGTGACTGAAACCGCCCAGTTTGCCGATGTCATTCTGCCTGCTTCTGCGTGGCCGGAAAAAGAGGGCACGGTAACCAACACCAATCGCCAGGTTCAGTTGGGCCGCATTGCGTTGCCGCTACCCGGCGAGGCCAAGCCGGACTGGTGGATCATCCAACAGATCGCTAACCGTTTCGGCCTAGCGTGGCACTATCAGCATCCTGGTGAGGTGTTTGCAGAGATGCAGCAGGGCATGGCATCGCTGAACCACATTAGCTGGGAACGGTTGGCCCGGGAAGGGTCCGTTACCTATCCTTGCGCCGGCGATAATACCCCCGGCCAGGATGTGGTCTTCAGCGATAGCTTTCCCCGCAGCGGTGGCCGTGCCAAATTTTCGCCTACGCGACCCTTGCCGCCGGACGAGCCGGTGGACGACAACTATCCAACAGTACTCACCACCGGGCGACAGTTAGAGCATTGGCACACGGGTTCAATGACGCGACGTAGCAGGGTATTGGATGCCCTTGAGCCTGCTGCCGTGGCTAGCCTTTCGCCCGGTGAACTCAACCGCTTAGGTGTTGCCCCGGGTGAGCCGCTCACGATTACCACCCGGCGTGGCACGATCACGCTAGCCGCGCGGGTGGACGCGAGTATCCCCGATGGTATGGTGTTTGTACCCTTTGCTTACGCCGAAGCGGCGGCCAATCTGCTCACCAATCCGGCCCTTGACCCCTATGGCAAAATCCCTGAGTTCAAGTATGCAGCCTGTCGGTTGGCGCGGAGCGACACTTAACCCCTGCAAGGGAGTGCTTGGTTGCGGTATCATCCTGGGTATGAAGCAGATGGCAACTATTTACCGACCTGGGTAACCAACGAGCCATTGCAACGCCAGTTGTAAAGACAGCTGCAAAGACAGTGACAGGAGTATCAAGCGGTTATGGCTCAGAAAGTCCTCATGTTGGATAACTACGATAGCTTCACATTTAACATCGTGCAGTACCTGGGTGAGCTTGGTGCAGAGGTGATTACTCACCGAAATGACGAAATCACCATTGAGCAGATTGACGCGCTGGCGCCTACGCACCTGGTGGTGTCGCCGGGCCCTTGCACGCCCAATGAAGCGGGTATTTCCATGGCTGCCATTCAACACTTTGCTGGCAAGCTACCTATATTAGGTGTTTGCCTCGGTCATCAAGCAATTGGTCAGGTGTACGGTGGCAAGGTGGTGCGCGCTCCGCAGGTGATGCATGGTAAAACATCAGCCGTGCTGCACGCTAACCAAGGCGTCTTTGAAGGGCTGGATAACCCCGTTGAGGTGACCCGTTACCACTCGTTGGTGGTTGATAGAGAAAGCCTGCCTGACTGTTTGGAGATCACTTCCTGGACCGGTGATGACGACGTGACGCCGGGCTTGATAATGGGCTTACGTCACCGTGAGCTGGATATCGAAGGGGTTCAGTTTCACCCTGAGTCGATTCTCACCCGTCAAGGCCACGAGTTACTGGCTAATTTTTTAAAACGCGGCTGATCGCCGATTTAACACGCTTTAAGGGCCACTCTGCTCATGCAAATGCGAGACGCGATTAATGCGGTAATGCGCCGCGAAGACCTATCTTTTGATGCCATGCACGCACTCATGCGCCAGATCATGACCGGTGATGCCAGTGATGCGCAAATTGGTGGCCTGCTGGTCGGTTTAGCCATGAAGGGTGAAAGCGTTATCGAAATCAGCGCCGCCGCTCAGGTCATGCGCGAACTGATGAAGCGTGTCGAGTTGAGTGTTGAAAACGTGGTGGATATCGTTGGCACCGGCGGTGATGGCGCTAATCTATTTAACGTTTCCACTGCCGCCAGCTTTGTTGCCGCAGCAGCGGGTGCCCATGTTGCCAAGCACGGTAACCGCAGCGTTTCGTCCTCCTCCGGCAGTGCAGATTTGTTTGATGTGGCGGGTATTTATCTGGACCTAAAGCCTGACCAGGTAGCGCGCTGTATTGAGCAGGTGGGCGTCGGTTTTATGTTTGCTCCCAACCACCACCCCGCCATGCGCTACGCCATTGGCCCGCGTCGTGAGATGGGGGTGCGTACACTGTTTAATATTCTGGGGCCGTTAACCAACCCGGCTAGCGCGCCCAATCAAGTGCTGGGTGTTTACGCGCCAGAGCTGGTGCCGCTGATGGCCGAAGTGCTTAAAACCCTGGGTAGCCGCCACGTCATGGTCGTGCACTCAGAAGACGGGTTGGATGAGATATCACTGGCAAGCCCTACCTTAGTGGCGGAGCTAAAAGAGGGCGAAATCACCCAGTACACCATCACGCCTGAAGCGCTGGGCATTGAGCGCCAGAGCTTAGCAACGCTGAAAGCCAATAGTGCGGAAGATAGTTTGCGTTTGGTTAAATCAGCCCTTTCCGGTGAAGGTGCTGCTGCCGATATTGTTGCGTTAAACGCTGGCGCTGCGCTCTACTGCTCGGGCGTCGCGGACACCTTGAAAGAGGGGGTGATGGTGGCTCAGGATGCCCAGGCCTCGAAACTGCCGCTTGAGAAGCTGAAAGAGCTTTCGCACTTCACCAGCGTTTTTAAGCAGTAGGTTCTTAAGCAAGATAAGTGGTAAACACGATAAGTTGTAAACACGAAGAGAACACCATGACTCAACAGGCAACGCCGACTATTTTAACGCGCATTCTGGCCCGCAAAGACCAGGAAGTGGCTGAGCGCCGCCAGGCGGTTTCGGAAGCAGATCTGCTCGCCTTAGGGGAAAAACAAAGCGCTCCACGGGGCTTTATTAATGCCCTTAATGCGCGCATTGCCGCGGGTGACCCGGCGATTATCGCCGAGGTAAAAAAAGCGTCGCCTTCTAAAGGCATTATCCGTGAAGAGTTCCACCCTTCGGATATCGCTAAAAGCTATGCCCAAGGGGGCGCAGCCTGTCTATCGGTTCTCACGGATGCCGATTTTTTCCACGGCCATGAAGACTATCTAATAGCCGCCCGGGATGTGTGTTCGCTGCCAGTGATTCGCAAAGACTTTATTACCCACAGCTACCAGGTCTCGGAAGCACGGGCGATTGGTGCGGACTGCATTTTGCTGATTGTAGCCGCGTTGGACGATGCCCAGCTGCGTGATTTGAACCAGCAAGCCATCCAGTTGGGGATGGATGTGCTGGTAGAGGTTCACGATGCCGATGAGTTAGCACGTGCCTTTGCGCTGGATCTTAAGCTTGTCGGCATCAACAACCGTAACCTACATACCTTTGAAACCAGCTTAACGACCACGCTTGATTTGTTACCGCGTATTCCTGACGCCGTAACAGTGATTACCGAGTCAGGTATTCATACCCGCGATGACGTTGAGTTGATGCGTGACCATAACGTAAATGGCTTCTTGGTCGGCGAGGCCTTTATGCGTGAAAGCGATCCGGGTTTGGCACTGAAGAATCTGTTTTATTAGATCGCTCACTGCCTCACGCGAGGTTTTTACACACGCTACCCTGCAGGTGAAAGGGGGTGTCATTTAGGCCGTTTTTAGGCTTGTCTGGGTAATGATTGTTTATGTTCCAACGCCGTCTTGGATTCGCTCTGCTAGTGCTTACGCTGCTCACGCTGATCCAAGGCGGCGTTGCTATTTGGGCTATTGATGGCGCAAGACAAAAAGTAGAGCTGGGACGTCTATCCAGCGACTTGCATGCTGGTTTTTTAGCGTTCTCAGATACTAAAAATCGTCTGCGAACATGGCTGGTGCTCGCTGAAGGTGACGCCCAACCTGATATTGCCCAGCGTGATTTTTTATTGCAAGAAATGCAGGTCCACCTCCAGCGGTTGCAAATGAACAGTGATCGACTGGCTGAGCGATCTGCTCCAGATAATGAAGAAACCGCCAGCCTTATAGATGAGCGCCGAGCAGCGTTAGCAACTTTTAATAAGCTGTTTCAGGCATTAGAGGCTGCGGTGTTGACCATGTCGATTTCTCCTGAGGCGGAACAGTTCGACCTTGTTGACGGCCAAAGCCTGCAAGTGATTTTGGCGGATGCTTTAGCTCGGGAACGAACGTTGCTGGCCAAGCAGCGCAGCGATGCTGATTATTCGCTACAGCAGCTCATCGCTTTCGCTATCTTGGCCAGCATCACGCTGACGCTCACCGTGGTGGCCATGTTCTGGTACTTTGCCCGCACTCTGCGGCGCCCAATTCATGAGCTGGTGATGGGAGCCAAAGCCTTTCAGCTCGGGAACCTTCACCACCGCCTTGATGAAGATATGCGTGACGAGTTCGGCAGGGTAGCGGCACGCATGAACCTGATGGCCGACGAGCTGCGACAGCATCGGCAAACCGAACAAGACCGCCAGCAGCGCCTTGAAGACCTTGTGGAGGTGCGCACCCGTGAACTTGAGGATGCGCTGGCAAGGCTTCGGCAGCTTAGTCAGCAGCGCCAGCAGCTGTTAGAAGATATCAGCCACGAGCTGCGCACCCCCACCACATCAATTAGAGGCGAAGCTGAGATTACGCTGCGTGGAAATCCCCGTAGTGAGGAAGAGTACCGTCAAGCGCTGCGCCGTATTGCCAGCGACGCATCGCATCTCACGGAGGTGATTAGCGATCTGCTGACCATGGCACGTAGCGATATTGTCGAATGGCAGGTGCAACGTCAGCCACTGGACCCGGTAGTGCCTCTGCGCGATGCTATCGCTCAGGCGTCGACCCTAGGCAGGCTGCGCAATATTACGCTTTGTATTGAATGCCTGGAGACGGCTACCGTGCTTGGCGATGCCCAGCGGTTACAGCAGATGTTTGGGATACTGCTGGATAATGCTGTTCAGTACTCCTACCCAGGTGGCCATATCTACATCACTGCTAGCCAGCAAGAACGGCAAGGTAAATGGCTGTGGGAGCTGTGTGTGCGTGATCAGGGGATCGGTCTGTCAGGTAACGATGAACAGCGGGTTTACGAGCGTGGTTACCGGAGTGCCCAGGCGCGGCGACACCGGCCCGATGGTCAAGGGGTAGGGCTTGCCATTGCTATGCTGTTAACTCGCTTGCACGGTGGCCAACTCTACCTTGAAGGCGCAGCAACGGGCGGCTGCGTTGCCCGGCTCCAGCTACCTGTGCATAGCCTTGACTCGCTCCCCGCTACGGCAGGTTTATCATAATGTTATCTGTAGGTTAGTACTAATATGCACATTATTCTGGTTGAAGATGATGCCCGTATCCGCGATTTTCTTAGCCGAGGGTTAACCGCTGAGGGGCACCGTGTCGATGCGTTTAGCGAGGGGCAAACTGGGCTATTGCATATTATTCAATGTGCTCGGGAGGGGGATTCAGCGCTCCCGGTTATCATTTTAGACCGCCTACTACCTGACATTGGGGGAGTGGAGGTGTGCCGTAATCTGCGCACGGCCGGCGTCACCTTCCCAGTGCTTATGTTAACGGCGCTCGACAGTATAGAGGATAGGGTTTCTGGGCTTGAGGCAGGTGCGGACGACTATCTGGTTAAGCCGTTTGCGTTTGAAGAGTTGCTGGCGCGTCTCAAGGCGTTAACACGCCGCTACCACTCCCATAAGGCCACACCCGATAAATTGCTAAGGGTCGGCGACCTGTGCTTGGATAGAGAGCAGTGCTGCGTGACACGGGCAGGTCAGCGTATTGAGCTGACACCTAAAGAGCTGGCAATACTTGAACTGTTAATGTCGACGCCTGGAAAGTTATTTAGCCGAGAACGGATTCTTTCCAGCGTATGGGGCGTTCATGAAGACCCGCTTACTAATATTGTGAACGTGTATATCCGGCGATTGCGCAGCAAGCTGGACGATGAGGCATCAGGTGATTCATTAATTACCACTCAGCGGGGATTTGGTTATCGCATCAATCATCCGCACTAGCACTGCGCATTAATAGACACTGCGCATTAATAGACAGTCACCCAGCGCTATTCACTTTATGTTAATGAAGCCAACACGCCTTTGTTAACGCTCCAGCGATATTAACGACAGCAACTCCCGGCTATAGTGAACCTGCTCGCTTAAAGCAGTTTATTATTTGTTCCACGGAGAATAACCAATATGATGAAAACACTATTTACTGGTACCGTCTTAGGCTTAAGCCTTGGGGTTGTTTCGTTTGCAAATGCGACTCCGGTGACTCATTTAGGCGGCGATATTTCCGAAGAGCAGGTGCTTGAGGCGCAAAAAGCATGGGGGGAAGCCCTGGTTGCGATTGCTAACGCGTATGAAGAAGAGGGTATTGAGGCCGCATCTGAGCTTGCAGAATCAGTGATTGATAGCGCCTACGGTTACAATATCGGCCCTGTCTTGTTTAAACCCACCCTGGCAGCGGCACCGCAAACATTTCGTACCACTTCTGAAGGCGCCTTGGCTTACTTCGTGGGCCATAGCGATGAATTCCCCGATGACAGCGGCTTTGCCCTAAGAGGCTGGGAAGACGTGACGGTGGAAAACGCGGCTATTTTTATTAGTGGCGATACCGCGATGACCATTGGCAATGTCTCAATGGTGGATAGCGATGGCAATACCACGACCGTGGATAAGACCTGGGGCTACCAGTTGGACGACGAAGACAACCTGCGCATTGTGTTGCACCACTCATCGCTGCCGTTTACTGAATAACTTGATTATCGGCGCAGCAGTCGTTAGGTAAGCAACACGCGCCAGTAAACGCAATATGCGAAGAAGTTTTAGGGGCTCACTGTAAATGTGAGCCCCTTTTGCGTTGTGGGCTACTGGCTGCGCAGGCGTTCAAGCAGCGCCTGCAATGGATGGCGAAGGGTGTGTGCTGAGTAGCGTTTCACCTGACTGCGACAGGAGTAGCCGGTGGCTAACAGCTTACCCGCGTTTTCGCTGGCCTCCACCTGGGGCTGCCAGGATTGGGCGTAGATGGTTTTTGAGGTAGCCACATTGCGGGTTTCATGGCCGTAGGTACCCGACATGCCGCAGCAGCCAGTGGCCATTAGCTCCAGCTCTAACCCAAAGGCGGCAAACACTTGCTGCCACGCCTTGGGGCTGCCCGGCGCGTTGGTTTTCTCGGTACAGTGGGAAAGCAGCTTAAAGCCAGGATCGGTGAGTTTGAGCTGGCTTGGCGCGAGGGTATTGATGCGGGTGGCTAGCCACTCTTGTAGCATCAGCACTTCTGGTACGGCTTCATCGCCTAGCGCTTTAACATACTCTTGGCGATAGGTGAGCGTCATCGCTGGGTCGATACCCACCATGGGTATATCGAAACGCGCCAGGGTACGCAGCCGTTCGGCCTGCTTGGCGGCAGTCCGCTCAAAGGCGCCTAAAAATCCCTGTACCTGAAGTGGCTTGCCGTTAGCCGAGTAGGGCATGACAAACACGCGCAGGTTCAACCGCGATAGCAGCTCGACCACATCCATCACCAGCTTGGCTTCAAAGTGAGTGGTAAATGCATCCTGAACAATAATCACGCTATTGGCGCGCTGTTGGTCAGTTAACAGTGCCAGCGATGTGGGGGTTGCTTCAGCCACCCCCCAAGCGCTTAGCTGCTTTTTCACGCTGGCCCGTGAAAGTGCCGGGGAGTCGCTAATGCCGAGCGGCCCCCGCATGAGCTTTTCCACCCAGCGTTGGCCAATCAGTTTGTTATAAAGCGGCGCAACCTTGGCAAGCGTCGGCAGTAGAAATTCAGTGCCGCCGATCACATAGTCGCGCAAGGGGCGCAAATAGCGACCATGGTAGACCTCCAAAAACTGTGAGCGAAACTGCGGCACGTTAACTTTAATCGGGCACTGGCCCGCACAGGACTTACATGCCAGGCAGCCTGCCATGGCGTCGTAAACCTCGTGAGAGTAGTCATGGTGCTGCTCGCGGCTTAGCGTATTAGCCACCCGCAGGGGGAAACTCTTAATAAAGCCCCAGCCGCCTTCGACTTTTTTCTTGCGCGACTCTTCTACCACATCAATGCCTGCCTTGGATTGCAGACGCAGCCACTCACGGATCAAGCTAGCGCGGCCCTTAGGTGAGTGGCGGTGATCTCTTGTGGCCTTCCATGAGGGGCACATGGGGTCGTCAAGGTCGTAGTTATAGCAGGCACCGTTGCCGTTACAGTAGACCGCCGCGTCATAGGCCTGCCAAGCGCGCTCATCAATGGTACGGTCAAACTGACCACGCATGGGGACGCCGTCGATGGTGAGCAGATCGGGATCGCTATCCTTGGCGATAAGGAGACCGCTTTCAGCGGGTGAGGCGATCTTGCCAGGGTTAAACTGGTTAAACGGATCAAACGCCGCTTTTATCCGCTGCAAGCTAGGATAGAGCTCGCCAAAGAATTTGGGGCCGTACTCCGAACGCACACCCTTGCCATGCTCGCCCCATAGCAAGCCGCCATATTTTTGAGTAAGGGCGACTACTTCGTCGGAAACTTCTCGAATCAGTTTTTCCTGCTCAGGATCTTTCATATCGATGGCGGGCCGTACGTGCAGTACCCCTGCATCCACATGTCCAAACATGCCATAAGAGAGCTTACGAGCATCCAGCGCGGCGCGGAACTCGGTGATGAAGTCAGCCAGATGCTCCGGCGGCACTGCGGTATCTTCCACAAAGGCAATCGGCCGTTTTTCTCCCTGCACATTGCCAAGCAATCCTACTGAGCGCTTGCGCATGGCATACACTTTCTGAATCTGCCCGCGGCCTTCGGCCAAGGTGAAACCTATTCGCTCGACGGTGGCATCTTGGCTTAGGTGATCAGTAAATGTCTTGACCCGGTGGGCCAATTGCTCCGGATTGTTATCATTGAATTCGATTAGGTTAATGCCACGAATGGGCGTGGCGTTCTCGGGAAAGAACTCTGCCACGCTGTCCCAAACAAAGTCATCCATCGCCAGCATTAACACGGTATCGTCAACGGTTTCTATGGACGTCGGGTTCGCCGCACTGGCCTTTAAGGCGTTAGCGTCCCGCAGGGCATCCATAAAACTGGTGTAACGCACGTTCACCAGGGTGGAGTGCTTGGGAATCGGCAGCACATTGAGCACCGCTTCGTTTAGAAATCCCAGCGAACCTTCCGAACCGCATAACAAACTGTTGAGATTAAGCTGTCCTTTGCTATCGCGCAGATGAGCCAGGTCATAGCCGGTTAAACAGCGGTTGAGCGGCGGAAATTTTGCCTCAATTAAGTCGCGTTGCTGGTCAATAATCTCGGCGGCGGTGGTGTGTACGCGGCCTAAAATGCCAGTTTGCTGACGTTCTATCTGCTCTTCGTCTGGCGTTAATGCACGACTATGCAGGTGTTGGCCGCCCAGCAATACGGTATCTAACTCCAACACGTGGTCGCGGGTTTTACCGTACTCGCAGCTTCCCTGGCCGCTGGCATCGGTGGAAATCATGCCGCCGATGGTGGCGCGGTTGGAGGTGGAAAGCTCCGGCGCAAAAAACAGCCCGTGGGGTTTCAGCGCAGCGTTAAGTTGATCTTTCACTACGCCGGCTTGAACACGCACCCGGCGATTTTCAACGTCAATATCGAGAATGCGATTCATGTGGCGAGAAATATCCACCACAATGCCGTCGGTCAATGACTGTCCGTTGGTGCCTGTGCCGCCGCCGCGGGGTGTTAGAACGACTCCCCTGTGGGAAGTCTGTGCGACGAGCTTGGTCAGGCGCTCTAAATCTTCGGCATGCTTGGGGTATACCGCGGCTTGGGGCAGGCGCTGGTAAATCGAGTTGTCTGTTGCTAGCACCGTGCGGTTGGCATAATCAGGGGCGATTTCGCCTTCGAAGCCGCGCGTTTTGAGGGCTTCTAGAAAACGCACATAGTCTTTGCCCGTGCGTTCAAAAGGGGCGTTACGTGTGTCCAAAGATGCAATCATAGTGGATTAAGCCGTCAGTGCCGGGGGCGGATAAAGGAGGAGCACTACTTTAACGCAGCGGCTGCCCGGCTGCATCTCAAGGTGATGGTTACTCGGCGCCAAGAGCTTCCTTTACTAACGCTGCCGAGGCATCAGACATCGGCAGCGTTAAAGCCAGCTCATGGGCCCGGGGCGACATTTTGCGCCACGTTTTTTGTACAATGCGCACCATATGGTCGTGCTCAATCTTACGTGAAAAATCGGCAAAGTAGTTCTCGAGAAACACTAAGCAAGCGCAATCTTCCAGCGCTTGCACATCGGTGTCGCGGCCTAGGCCTTTCTTGCTAATGATGGTTGCTGCACGCTCTGCTTGCTCAGGCGTATAGCCTGCCGCTTGCATTAGCCGGGCCGTCGTAGCGCCCGCGCGTAAACCCTGATCGCGACGCCAGGTTAAATATCCAACACGCCCTTCGGGATACTCTTCCCGCTGTACTAACCAGCGCTGCAGGTGCTGAGCACGTACGGCCAACATTAATACCTCATCCGGCGCATCGTGTACGCGCTCCAGCCAACGACTCATCCGTTGGGCGTAGGCAAGCTCCTGAGGCATTGAAGTGCCATCGGCGAGGGTGGTGGTGCGTGGATCCTCGGCATGCAAGGCATCGATGGCGGCGAGCGTTTGGTCAAAGGCGTTAGGCATGGCAGCAGTGCTCAGCTAAGGAATGAATAACCACTAGGTTGCCGAGAAAAAGCGCGAATCACAACTGCTAGGTAGAGTAGACAGAAGAGTAACGCCCGCAGCCTTAGGCAGCGGGCGTCAGTGACACTCTTTATAAGTGACAATATGACTAGCGTCGGGTGTTGTAAGTGGCTAGATCAATTTCACCTTCGCTCTTACCGACCAGTGTGGTGACCATTAAGTCTCCCGCTACGTTTACGCTGGTGCGGGCCATGTCCAGAATGCGGTCTATCCCCGCGACCACGGCAATGGCTTCCAGGGGTAGGCCAATCTGCGCCATCACAATGGATAGCATAATCAGGCCGGCGCCCGGTACGCCGGCCGTGCCGATAGAGGCCAGCGTGCCAGTGGCGACAATCATGCCGTAATCCATCATGGTTAGATCAGCACCGACCATTTGGGCGATAAACAGCACGACGACGCCTTGATACAGCGCGGTGCCATCCATATTAATGGTGGCGCCCACCGGCAGTACAAAGCCTGATACACCCTCGGAAATACCCAGGTTTTTCTGCGCACAGCGAATAGACACCGGCAGGGTGCCTGCGGAAGACGCTGATGAGAACGCAACCACAATGGCGTCCAGGCTGCCCTTTAGATAGCGCAGCGGGTTCAGGCGGCCGATCAATGAAATAAAGCCGGAGTAGATCACTAATACATGCACAACGCTGGCGAGATAGACCACGCCGATGAGCTTGGCCAGCGGCAGTAAAATTTCTAATCCATACTGACCCGACACATGGGCGATCAAGCCAAACACGCCAAAAGGGGCAAAGGCCATCACTATGCCGGTGAGCTTGTACATCGCTTCGGCAAAGCTGTCGAACACCTTCATTACCGGTTCGCCTTTATCGCCAATCAGCGTCAGCGAAATACCCAACCCAATAGCAAACACAATGATTTGCATAATATTGCCGTTGGCCAAGGCATCCAGCGGGTTGCGAGGCACTAAGTTAACCAATATGGAAATAAGCGACGGGGCTTCGTTCGGGGACACGTCAGCGTCGAAACTCAAACTGACGCCAACACCCGGCTGCAGCAGGGTAGACAGTACCAGGCCAATGCTGATCGCAAATGCCGTAGTGACCAGATAAAGCCCAATAGTGCGGGCGCCGATGCGGCCCATTTTTTGTGGGTCGCGCATGGAGGTAATGCCCACCACTAACGTGGAAAATACCAGCGGCACAATCAGCATCATGATGGCGTTAATAAAAATATCGCCAAGGGGCTTAAACACGCTAGCGGTTTCGCCCAACACTGCGCCCGCCAAGATACCCAGGGCCAAGCCCGCGAGAATCTTCTTCCATAGGGCGATACCTCGCCACCAACCAAGCTTTCCTTTACGTGCTGTTTCCTGCACTGCCTTTCTCCTGTTAAAGATCGTGAAGACTTATTTTTCAGTGATTCGTCAGTCGAATCGGCAGGAACTCTACCACTTTTGGCTAATAAGGCTAGTCGAGGTAGTTCCAGAATTAATCACAGAAGATCCTCCTTGGAACCCTCTAATTTGAAAAGCTTATTGGAGCACTGGACACCGCCCATGGCCCCCCGACGCACTTTTGCCTACAATAGGCGCCTTTATGCACGCGCGTTGCGCTGCTTTTTATTGTTTTCAGGCCAAGGGACAGGATTCATGCTCGATCCGAAACTGCTGCGCGGTGATCTTGACACGGTTGCTCAACAACTGGCCCGGCGGGGCTTTGTGCTTGATAAGGCGGAACTGCAGGCGCTGGAGTCGCGTCGTCGCGAGTTGCAAACCCAAACCGAGCAGCTGCAAAACGAGCGTAATATGCGCTCCAAAACGATTGGTAAAGCCAAGGCTAACGGTGAAGATATCCAGCCGCTTTTGGATGAAGTCAGTGATTTAGGCGACCGGCTGGATAAAGCCAAGAAAGAGTTGGCCGAGGTACAAGAGGAGTGGGACGACGCCATCAGCGGTATTCCTAACCTGCCTCACGAGAGTGTGCCGGAAGGTAAAAGCGAGGATGACAACGTTGAGCTGCATCGCTGGGGCACTCCCAGGGAGTTTGATTTTCCGGTGTTGGATCACGTCGACCTAGGTAAGCAGTCGGGTTATCTCGATTTTGAGCTGGCGGCTAAAATTACCGGCGCTCGCTTCGCGGTCATGCGCGGGCCGATTGCACGCCTGCACCGGGCACTGGCGCAGTTTATGCTGGATACCCAGACCGAGCAGCACGGTTACGAAGAGTGCTACGTGCCGTATATGGTGAATCGCGATTCACTCATGGGCACCGGCCAGTTGCCGAAGTTTGGCGAGGACCTGTTCAAGCTAGACGATGAGCGCGAGTACCACCTGATTCCCACCTCAGAAGTACCGCTGACTAACTTTGTGCGCGATGAAATTGTTGAGTTGGCCGCGCTGCCGATGAAGCTTACTGCGCACACGCCTTGTTTTCGCTCTGAGGCAGGTTCCCACGGACGCGATACCCGCGGCATGATTCGTCAGCATCAGTTCGATAAAGTCGAAATGGTGCAGATTGTTGAGCCAGAGAAGAGCTATGAAGCGCTAGAAGAGATGCGCGGCCATGCGGAAGCGATTCTGCAGGCGCTGGCGTTGCCGTATCGCGTGGTCACGCTGTGTACGGGGGATATGGGCTTTGGTGCAGCGAAAACCTACGATCTTGAAGTTTGGCTGCCGAGCCAGGAGACGTATCGGGAAATTTCTTCCGTGTCTAACTGTGAAGATTTCCAGGCGCGTCGTATGCAGGCGCGTTACCGCCACCCTGACGCTAAAAAACCGCTGCTGCTTCATACCTTGAACGGTTCTGGACTAGCGGTAGGGCGCTGCCTGCTGGCGGTACTTGAAAATCACCAGCAGGCAGATGGCTCGGTAATTATTCCTGAGCCGCTGCGCCGTTATTTGGGTGGTTTGGAGCGTCTGGCCCTGTAAGCGTCCACTCAACGCTAACCCCGGCATCGATACGAATGGTGCCGGTGCGATATTCGCTGGTGGCACCTGCTTGGCCACTGGCGGCATCGCTTTCAGCACGCATTGCCATCATGCGTGGCTGGAACACAGGAGATTGTGTCTCTTCAATACGCTGCACATGGCCAAGTTCAGCACCTAGGGTGTCTGCCATTAAGCTCGCCTTGTGCTGCGCTTTTTCAAGGGCCTTAACGAGCGCCTCATCGGTAGCCGCGTCGCGATCCTGCAAGTCAAACTGCACGCCATCCAAGGCATTAACGCCAGCGGCAATCAGCGCGTCTAACACCTCGCTTAACTGTTCAAGATCGGTAAGTTCAACGGTGATAGGCCGTTCAAGCCGCGTCCGCTGCATCATTTCCCGCTCGCCATCGTCGTTGCGTGGCCCCTGAATATGCTCAGGGTAAACATTTAACGACCCAGCATTAATGGCGTTACGGGCAAGGCCTGTCGCTTCCATCTGGTCAATTAATTCGCTTGCGCGGGTTTCCAGGCGCTCCCGGGCATCGCTAAGTGCGTTACTATCACCGTCTTCAAGGGCGGAATGGGCAGGGGTGTTCTCCCACAGCCGCGCACTTAACGTGGCTTTATCGGGCTCTACTTCAACCCATGACTGTGCTTGAACGTGTAAGCTAGGCAGCGGTTGAGAAGGTGAAGCTTGAGCAAAAGGGGCAACGACAAGTAGTGCAAGCAAGGCGCCGCCTGCCACTCCGCTGCGCAGTTGTTGAGTGCTTAGCCATGGAGACCTTAAAAATACTGCTTTCATGTGGAACGTCCTTGATGTGAGGAGCCAAGTGTAAAAGCCGATGTTAGAAAATCAGCTTTAAGAGCCCAGTGCTGCTAGATTAAAGTACTGTTAACGTAAAGCTTGTTTAAAAGTTTAAGGCAGACGCTGCTTGGAAGCGCCGGGTAAGGGAAAGTTCAGAACTGAAGAATGGATGCTAAACAGTTACTTATTGCTTGCACAGTTGGTGCTATATCGTGTTGGTAACCACTATTAATGTGACAAAAAACTAGGGATGGCTTCATGTCAAAATCGTCAGAAGAGGATTATCGCAGCCTACCGCTGAACTCTACTTTAGCGCTCGCTGCTTTGGTAGTCATTATTGCGGGAATGAAGGTAGGCGCTGATTTATTAGTACCGCTGCTGCTTGCTATTTTTATCGCCGTTGTATGTACGGCCCCTGTGCAATGGCTGAACAGCTGGGGTTTGAGCAGGCGGGCATCAGTGTGCACCACCTTATTAGTGCTGCTGACAGGTTTGTTACTCATTGGCGTGCTGGCCGTCAATAGCTTCGGTACCTTTATTGAAACGCTGCCTGATATTGAGTCGCGTCTCTATGAGCACTACTGGAATTTGTTGAACACCATGGCAGCACATGGTTTTGCCATTAATCCGGATCAGTTGGGCGAGCTTTTTAACATGGAGGAGGGCGAGTCCTGGGTCCCTAAAATCATAGGGGAGTTAGGCAATCTCTTTATGCAGAGTGGCATCGTTGGCCTGCTCGTTATGTTTATGCTGTTCGAGACACTTAACTTTAGAGATAAAATCTCTCGCGCCCTCGAAAATCCAGCGCCTAGTCTGAAACGCTTTGGGGAATTCAGCCTGACACTGAAGCGTTATTTGGCTGTCAAGACGATGATTAGCTTAGCCACGGCCGTACTGGTTTGGCTATCATGCATACTTATTGGCGTTGAGTTCCCGCTGCTTTGGGCGGTACTGGCTTTTGCGCTCAACTTTATCCCCAATATCGGTTCTGCGCTGGCTGCGATACCACCTGTGCTGTTGCTGCTGATAGCGCCCGATGGCGGTGTGTTCCAAGCACTGCTCTTGGCTTCTGCCTACCTGGTCATTAATTTTGTGCTCGGTAATCTTATTGAGCCACGGGTGATGGGGCAGGCACTTGGGCTTTCGACCTTTGTGGCGTTTTTATCGCTAGTGGTGTGGGGGTGGATATTAGGCCCTGCGGGAATGTTGCTTTCGGTAGTTCTCACAATGACGCTGAAGATAGCATTAGATAGCCATCCTCAAACGCGCTGGATTGCCCGATTATTAGGGCCAGGCCAGCGTACTGCTAAAAATGCCAAGTCGCGTGACGCTAGCCTTCCGCCCTGGCAGCGCTAGTGTCTATTAATCGTACCTATCAAAAAAATACCGCCGACAGAGTCGGCGGCTATTTCACGTGCTTAATGCATCGATCAGGCGTTTTGTTCGATGAATTGCGTCAACTGTGATTTGGATTGCGCACCAACCAGCGAAGCGACTTTCGTGCCGGATTTGAACAGCATCACCGTAGGTACACCACGGACACCTTGCTCGGCGGCAATTTCCGGTGCGTCGTCAACGTTGACGCTAACCACTTTAAGGCTATCCTGACGCTCAGCGGCTACTTCATCAACGACTGGGGCCATCACTTTGCATGGGCCGCACCAGGGCGCCCAGAACTTCATTAGCACAGGCTGTTCAGCGTTGAGAACTTCTTGCTCAAAATTGGCGTTGGTAACATCAACATTATTAGCCATTTGCTTCTCCCGTTTGCGTTGCTCTTACTGTTTCGTTGCCTCAAATGGAGCAACGGTCATTACGCGATTTACCAGCGTTCTTTCACCACGCCTGATTCTATACAGCGCTAGATTTCATAGCGCTTGGTGTCTACCGCGACAAGTCGTCGGCAGATGTTAGCGGGCGCGAAGGGTACTGGCAAATTTCCTGTTGGGTGAGTTATCTGATTAGCAGAAATTAAAGGATGCTGGTAGGAAGATTTTTTTATAATATAAAAGTATTATTGGTTCGTTTTTTATTCTATCTGGTGCTGTAATAGAAGTGGTGCCTGAGGCGCAATGTAAAGGGCGCATCTCATTAGACGCATAAAATGCGCGTTGGTGCTGCTTGTATAGATAATAAGGTGAGGATATGAAGCTACAACAGCTACGCTACATCTGGGAAGTTAATCGGCATAATTTAAACGTCTCAGCCACAGCGCAAAGTCTATTTACCTCACAGCCGGGAATCTCCAAGCAGATTCGTTTGTTAGAGGATGAACTGGGCGTAGAGATTTTTGCCCGAAGTGGTAAACACCTGACCCGCGTAACGCCTGCGGGCCAGTCGATTATCGACCTCGCTGGGCAGGTGTTGCGCCTCGCCGAAAATATTAAGCAGGTAGCGCAAGAGCATAGTGATGAGCGGCGTGGCAGCTTGGCAATCGCCACTACCCATACTCAAGCCCGCTACGCGCTACCGCCCATTATCAGCGAATTCACCCAGAAATACCCTGATGTGGCACTTCACATGCAGCAGGGCACCCCCAAGCAGATTGCCCAAATGGTCAGCGAAGGACAGGCTGATTTTGCTATTGCGACCGAGTCCCTGGAGCTGTTTACCGACCTGGTGCTACTGCCCTGCTATCGTTGGAATCGCTGTGTCCTGGTGCCTAAAGGTCACCCTTTAGCAACGCACCAAGGCCCGTTAACCCTTGAGGCACTGGGCGAGCATCCATTGGTAACTTACGTATTTGGGTTTACTGGTCGTTCCCAGTTAGACGATGCCTTTAAAGCGAAGGGCCTCACCCCTAATGTGGTGTTAACAGCTGCCGATGCAGATGTCATTAAAACTTACGTGCGACTGGGGATGGGGGTAGGGATTGTGGCGCATATGGCAGTAGATGAGTCACTTGATGACGATCTGGTAGCGCTTGATGCGAGCCATTTGTTCGCCAGTTCTACGACCAAAATCGGTATTCGCCGTGGCACCTTCATGCGTGGCTATATGTATGACTTCTTGGTGCGGTTTGCGCCTCATTTAACCCGCGACAGGGTTGATGAAGCGCTAACCGCCGGTCCTCGTCATGAACAGGCGTTATTCGACGATTTAGACCTGCCCGAATATTAAGGAG
>NZ_REBQ01000002.1 GCF_007692655.1 Halomonas sp. | reverse complement strand
CCTCGAAGCGCTGCAGGCCAAGCTCGGTCAGCACAAACTCCGCCCAGTCCTGGCGTAGGTTGCCAAAAAACATTAAACGCAGGCGGTCACAGATGTTCATCACACCCAGGCGCACTACGCACTCTGGCGCTTCAGGCCACCAGACCTGTAGCGGCGCGGTTTGTGTAAGTCGGCTGGCGAGTGTGTCGTAGAGCACGGTTTTGGCGCTAGATAGGCTTAGCCCAGCAGCGCGAATATCCTCTGCCAATACTTGGCGCAGCTCAGCTAAGCGGAGCTGGTGAAACAGCTCCTCAATACTCAGCGCAGGATTATCATCGACCCAGCCTAGCTCTATCAACGGCAGCAAGGCGTTGGCGCTATCGCCTACCTCGGTATAAACCAGCTTGCTAAGACGAAAAAGCTCGCCTTTACGCATTACCATGCGCACCAGCAGCGCTTGAGATGCCAGGGGCAAGCTTTCAAACTGCTCAAGAAAAGCGAGCTCGTCGGTAGCGAGCAGATCAGCATGGCGCTCACCCACCCAGGCCAGAACGAAACGGAAGTTCGTCAGGTAATAGAAGGGATCATCGAGGGAGGCGGTAGGTGTCGCGAAAGCACTGTTCATTTATCCATTGTAGCAGCGCTCCCACGGCTCCGTCATTGAGATTAACTATCCAATGAAAGCGTTTGAAAGGCGTGATAGGCCGCCACTACCGTTGCCATCTGCGCAGTGTGGGCCTGCACAAAGGGCTCGCCGGTCAGCGTCTCGTCGGGATATTCGGTAATCAGCATCAGCGGCGTTAACTGGTCAGCATCTTCCGAGATCAGATAGGGAAAGCCATGCAACATCGGAAAAGTTAACGTGCCTGCATGGGTTTCAAACAGGGCTATTTGGGTGGCATTAAATTTGACCAGCCCAGGCACCTTAGCCAGTTGTTGAGTCACAGATTCCACCAACTGTTCCGCCGCCGCTTGCCAACCAGGCTGATGGCGGAGAATCAAAAAGAAGCCCTTGGGAATCGTCCACATTTCAAAGCCACGGGGCACGTAGCCATTCAGCGGACGCGTCCACTCATGGGCGGGGTAGCCGTGCAAGTTCACATGCAGCCCCGCACTGCTAACCGCGAATGCCTGTTCACGAATGGCGTGCTCAAACGGTTGGCCTAGCGGCTGACTCTGCAGATCATTACCAAACGCCGTGTAGCGCGCTGCGTGATGCATATGTCGCGGCTGGGTGGCAATTAACCTACCCTGCAGCGCATAACCATCGGGATTCTCCAGGGGCGAGATAACCAAGTGGGCATCTCGATGGCGGCTCAGGGTTTGAGCCGCACGCAAAGCCCCCACCACGCCAGAGGTTTCGTTTGCGTGCTGTCCGGCACTTATGATCACAGCGCGGTCGCTACCCGCCAAGTAGCGGGCATCGACTGATCGTCCTGCCCGGGTGGTGCTATGTAACGCCTGCCCTCCCAGTGCTGCCAGTAGCTGATCAATTTGTATCACGCCGATGGCCTGCTGGGCGCTGTCCAGTTCGGCTAGGTCACGCTGGGGTTGGGAAGTATCTAAAGGCTGCAAGCTTATCTTTAAGTAGGGTTCGTCACCCTGAGTCAGCACCTCCGGCACAATCTGTCCCGGCTGAATCGAACGGTCACCCAGCGCTAAGCCCGCACGGTGCTGAAAATACTCAAGGGTAGAAAAATAGAGCTCTTCATGGAGCGCCTCGGCAAGGCTGATATGCTCATCATCCCAGGCTAAGCGGCGGTCGCTACTGGGTAAATGCACGGTGAAGTTAAGTTCTTCGAAGTAGGGTGACGCGGCCTGCCACGGTGTTGACGAGAGGATCGCCATCGAGGCTTGAAACAGCGCCTCATAGTCCGTCTCAACAAACGACTCGCTAACGTCGCCCTGTGGAGAGGTAAGCCGCAGCCAGCCACAGGGCGAGCACTGTGCTTCGTCTACATGATCTATATGTTGGCGATTGGGTGCCTCAACGAGATACGTCTCTTGGCTACCCGAGCTACGCTCCGCCCAGACGCGATACCGAACAGGGGTAGAGCTGGTTGTGACCTCAATGCCCTCCCAGTGTAGCGATACACCTTGAGGAAGCAGCGCCGCCAGCGGATAGGCCTCCAGTAAAAAGCGCCGCGGTGCCTGCGCCAGTACCGGGTACTCAATCACCAGCGATTGCAGCGACGCCCAGGAGAACTCCTCTAAAAAGAAGTGCATCAGAGGCTTATAGGCACTGCGAAGGCGCGCATGAATACCGGCGGCCATAAACGCCGTTTCTGTGGCTTGGCGTTCCGCCTTATCGTCAAACACCCACGCCTCCAACTGATACCCTTGATAGGCAGGCGTGGCGTACTCGCCAAGCAAGGCATTGGTGGTGCGCGGAAACGAGCGCTCTAACAAAATCTCGATAGGGGGGCTGCTGGTCATAGGGAGGTGCGTCCAGTTGGATCAAGGGCATCGCGTAGCCAGTCGCCTAGTAGGTTCAAACCCAGCACGGTCAATAGAATCGCCAAACCGGGGAATACGCTAACCCACCATGCCGTTTGCAGGTAAGTGCGCCCTTCTGCCAGCATGCCGCCCCAGCTGGGGATGACTGGATCGACACCTAGCCCTAAAAACGTCAGGCTGCTCTCCAACAGAATAT
>NZ_REBQ01000003.1 GCF_007692655.1 Halomonas sp. | reverse complement strand
CAGTAGTCGCCGGGCGTGCCACGGCAAGCGGCATGCCTAGCGTATCGCCTGCCCAGTCGCTGACGTAGCGCACCATGGCCTCGGGCTCGCGGACTAACCCCCGCTCACCCAACAGGCGGGTTAGCTCATTTAAAAAGGTGTTGATGTCCTTCATTGAATGTACTCAAGGGCAGCGTCGCTTAAGGTGGCGCATTAGTTCGCAAATGCCGTAGGTCCAAGGTGGCAGTTGATCGCTTCTGCCGACCCGGTTAACCAGGGCGCCCAAGGCGGGCGTAGCGATGGTGACACGATCACCGAGATGATGGGTGAAACCCTGGTTTTTGCCATCCCGGTCTTGGATCGGTGAGAACATGGTGCCTAGAAACAGCATGAAGCCATCAGGGTATTGATGGTGGGCGCCGATCGTTTGGCTTACCAAGTCCAGCGGGTCGCGGCTGATCTCGCGCATATCGCTCTCGCCCTGGAGCAAGAAGTCGTCATCTTCGCCTTCGATGCGCAGCGATACCTGGCAGTTGCGCACGCTATCAATATCGAAGTGCTCATCAAACAGGCGAATAAACGGACCAATAGCGCAAGAGGCGTTGTTATCTTTCGCTTTGCCTAATAGCAGAGCGCTACGCCCTTCAACATCGCGCAGATTCACATCGTTACCCAGAGTGGCGCCGCGCACCTGGCCTTGGCTGTCAACTGCCAGGACAATTTCGGGCTCAGGGTTATTCCACTGTGAGGAGGGGTGCAACCCCACCGGGGTACCAAAGCCCACCGACGAGAGCGGTTGGGCTTTGGTAAACACCTCTGCATCCGGGCCAATACCGACTTCCATATATTGCGACCAACCGCCGCGGGCCTGAAGCGCCTTTTTAAGCGACATTGCTTCCTCAGAACCTGGCTTAATCTTGGAAAGGTCGCTGCCAATCAACGCCTGCAGGTCATCCCGCAGCTTGACGGCCAGAGCCGGATTACCCCCTGATTGCTCCTCAATAACCCGCTCTAGCAGGCTTACCGCGAAAGTGACCCCGCACGCCTTAACGGCCTGTACATCGCAGGGTGCTAGCAGGTAGGGAGCCTGGGGCGGTGACCGCTGAGAATTGGCCAATAGTGTCTCCGAGCTGCCTAACGATGGCCCTAGTGCATGCTTCACGACATCCAGCAGATCTTCGCGCTCAAGTAGCTCGGCCATGGTTGGGCCAAACTCAGTGATATCAATAACATTGCCACCGCGCAGGGTAATCAGCGCAGGGCCTGGGTGTTGGTCATCTACCCAGGCACGACCAATCAGCAAAGCGTTATCAGCGTCAGTGGGTAGCACCTCTTCCAGTGCGAGTGCTTGCGTACTCGTTTTCATGTTCTAACCCTCACGCTTGCCATCCACTAGCCGGGCGACGTTAAACGGATTGCCATCGTGCAGCGCTTCAGGCAGTAGATCAGCGGGTAAGTCCTGGTAGCAGACCGGGCGCAGGAAGCGGTAGATCGCCGCGCTACCCACGGAAGTGGTGCGCGCATCAGAAGTCGCCGGGTAAGGGCCACCATGTACCATGGCGTGGCACACTTCGACGCCGGTGGGCCAGCCGTTGGCCAAAATGCGACCAGCGCGGCGCTCTAGGATGGGTAACAGGCGCTTTGCATCGGCAAAATCGCCATCGTCAAGCTGCAGCGTTGCAGTCAGTTGGCCTTCCAACTGCTCAGCCACGCGCTGCATTTCATCACTATCACGGCACTCAATCACCAGAGAGGTGGCGCCGAAGACTTCGCTCTGCAGGGCTTCGTCGTTCAAAAAATCGTTGGCGCTAGCAACAAATAGTCCTGTTTGGCAGCCATGGGGAGCACCGTTGGCTTGGCCGCGGGCGACTTCCCGAACGTTCGCTTTGCCTGCCAGTGCCGCGACACCGCTTTGGTAAGCCGCGTGAATGCCCGGCGTCAGCATGGTTTGCGCCGCGCTGGATTTAACGGCGTCACCGGCAGTCGCCACAAACGCATCCAGGTCGGCGCCTTTAAGGCCGATGACCAAGCCAGGGTTGGTGCAGAACTGGCCCGCGCCCATATTGAGCGATGCCACAAAGCCTTCCGCGATGTTAGCCCCGCGAGCTTTAAGCGCTTCGGGCAGTAGGAAGACCGGGTTGATGCTGCTCATTTCGGCGTAGACAGGAATCGGCTCAGGGCGCGCTTGCGCTGTTGCCATTAACGCCGTGCCGCCGCTGCGCGAGCCGGTAAAACCCACCGCTTTGATGCGTGGGTCGGCGACCAGTGCCTGGCCGATCTCTTTCCCCGAGCCAAACAGCAGCGAGAAAACGCCTTCGGGGAGCTCACATTTGGCGACGGCGCGCTGAATGGCACTACCCACCAGCTCAGAGGTGCCGGGGTGGGCAGAGTGGCCCTTCACCACCACCGGGCAGCCCGCCGCTAGCGCAGAGGCGGTATCGCCACCCGCCACGCTAAAGGCCAGCGGGAAGTTACTGGCGCCAAATACGGCCACCGGCCCTAACGGAATATGCCGCTGGCGCAGGTCTGCGCGGGGTAGCGGCTGGCGCTCTGGCAGGGCGGGGTCGTGGCGAATATCTAGCCACTCACCTGCGCGCACTACCGAGGCGAACAGCCGCAGCTGGCCGCAGGTACGGCCGCGTTCGCCTTCAAGGC
>NZ_REBQ01000210.1 GCF_007692655.1 Halomonas sp. | reverse complement strand
GAGAGTGCTTCGCGGTGGGTAAAGTCGATCACCGCGATCTCGTCAACGCCGGGTAACGTTAGGGTGAACTGCAGGCCTGTACTTGCCCCGGTACTTTCTGCCATCGCCGCGCTCCGTGGATCGTCTATTGCTAATAAAAACGATTAGCATAGCGCGCTCAAAGCGCAGCACAACCCCAAAAAGGCGATTGCGGGGCAAGTCACAGGGATCTCTTACATGCTTGTAAGATATGGCTTACACCGGGTAAGAAATGGCTTACATTTGTAAAATTTAATTACCCCCTACAGGTGCTATCTAGGGGGTTAGCCGCACCCCGTGTTATAGAGAAAGGCCATTAAGCATAACAAGCAGGTGTATGGGAGGGTCACCGTTTTGTGTCGCCCACCATGGCACCAGCATTACTTTAGGGTTTACAAACAATGCTTCGACCACTCCCCAGCCTGCTTAAAAGCCACAGAAAAGTGCTCACTAAAACCGACAAAAACAGTGCAAACCAAAAAGCAAAACTTGAAGGCAACAACTCTATACTGGAGCTCAACACAGCACAAAACGCTACCAAACTGAGCATTCCAAGCTGCGTATTGGCTAACGTAACCCGCGCGACTTCAACGCCGTATCGCTGATGAAGTGTTAGCGCTATCGTTAACATACCGATAGGGAAACTCAGCACAATACCCGAGATAGCAGGATCAAAATTAACCAACAGAATTGTCGCTAAGCAAACGACTGCTCCCGCTAACACACCGCGAACCAGCAAGTCTCCCCAACGTACTGGCGCCGCAACGGGCTTGGAAGAGAGCCCGATTGAATTAATGTAAGCGCGTGAAAACAGTAACGTGACGCCAAAAAGCGCCAGCGCTAAGTAAACGCCTCCTGGGAGCTGATCCGCTATTGCTGCGGCCAGTATCCAAATAAGTGCAGCGCACGCAACACTCACAAAAGCACCCAACCGTTTAGCGAGCAGCACGTAGCTAAGACAGAATAGCAACGTTGCCAACATGGCTTGCAAGGAGCCCAGTGCCGCATCAGCTACGAAGGAGTCGGATTGCTCACGAATCATGAAGAAGTAGCCAGGGCCCAGCACTATTGGCATACCGGCTAAAACACCTCCGATTTTAGGGCCCAGGCGAACGGCTGCCAGTGATACGCAGACCACTACCAACGTGGTGGAAAGCCACTTTACAAAAATAAGGCTTAGCATAAGTCTATTTTTAGCCCGCTACATTACGTCGCCACTGTTAGGCCCGAGCGTTTGCCCAAGGTACAGATCGCCATCGGGCGAGGCAGCCAGCATAAGCGCCGTGGGCGCCACTTCTTCTGCTTTTCCAAACCGACCTAGCGGAAGCTCGGCTTCTTTATTGGCCACCCACTCTTTACTAAGCCCTTCTAACATCGGCGTTAGGATAGGCCCTGGTGCGATGGCGTTGGTAAGAATCCCATAGGGCGCTAACTCTCTCGCCATCGATTTAGTCAGCCCCAATAGCCCCGCCTTCGCTGAGCAGTAGTGCGATAAGCCCACGCCTCCTTTGAGTGCTAACTGGGAGGAAATATTGATGATCCGACCGCTTTTTCGCTTAACCATCTGTTCGGCAACATAGCGCCCAACCAAGAAAGTACCGCGCAAATTAATACTGATCATGCGATCGAACGTCTCAGCAGACATTTCCAAGAAAGGCGTTTCATCCAGGATGCCCGCGCAATTGACCAGCACATCGATAGCCTGGTGATGATTGATCACCTCACCAACCATCGCCTTAACAGACGATTCATCAGCGACATCGACACCATGATGAGTTGCATTTTTTCCAAGTAATACGGCTATCTCTTCACATGCGTCACGATTGAGATCAGCCAAGGCAACGGTGGCCCCTTCGGCATGAAAACACTCCGCAATAGCCCGGCCGATACCGCTAGCGCCACCCACGACGAGGGCAACTTGTCCCTGAAGTTTTTTAGACATAAGGATCACTCAGCTTATTAAATAGAAGAAGCGAGGATTGCTCCTCGCTTCATAGGCAGGCAATTAGCTCGGCCAACGAACGGTCAAGCCGCCATCGACCACCAGTTGCTGGCCGGTTACGTAGGAGGCATCGTCACTGCTTAGAAAACGTGCCGTACGGGCAGCTTCATCGGCATACCCCACACGCCCTAAAGGGATCGATTTACCCGCCGCCGCTAAGCCGTCTGGCCCCAGTGAATTAACCGGATCCAGCGACTGAGGCGTCTCGATCAATCCTGGAATCAGGGTATTCACACGAATACCGCGAGGGGCAAGTTCAACCGCTAGCGACTTGACTAACCCTACTAAGCCACTTTTCGCTGCCGCATAATGGGCGTGGTTGTCCCATCCATACACGCCACCTGCGATAGAGGAAATCGCCACCATAGAGCCCCCTTCGTGCATCAACTTGGAAGCGCTACGAAAAACCCTCATTACGCCCGTCAAGTCGACTGATAGCATGTCGTCCCATGCTTGATCGGTAAGCTCGCCTAGTGGTGCCTGACGTAGAATGCCTGCACCGGCAACAACGATATGCAGGGCACCAAAGGTGTCGATGGCCGTCTGCGCAAAGTTATCGCATTGATGACTGTCTCTCACATCTAATGCAACCGCTACACACTCTCCACCAGCGGCTTTTACGGCCGAAACCGTTTTCTCTACATCGTGGGGATCGTTCGGATAGTAGCCTGCCACCACCTTAACCCCAGCCTTGGCATAGCTAACGGCAAGGGCCTGACCAATGCCGCTAGCAGCACCAGAGATGATGGCCACCTTGCCTGCCAAACCATCGTCGCGCGCTAATACGCTCATGCGACAGCCTCCTCTACGGGGTCATTTTCGAGGTGATCCACATGGCGCGTACCGAACATCAACAAGCCGCTGAGAACCAATGGCAAAGAGCCCGCCAAAATCGCTGCCCACGTCATACTGACGCCAATCGTCAGCAGTATGGACACCAAGCCTGAACCGATAATTGCGCCTACCGGGGCCATGACATGGGCCACGTTAGTTCCCATACCGCGAACGTGCGCGGGGAAAGACTCGCCCATATAGAACAGGATTGCCGCAAAAGGGCCTAGCAGGAAAAACAGGGTGACGGCGTACATCATGTAGATAAAGCTGTCATCCGCTGGGCCAAGCAACATAACGATGCTGGCTAAACCACCCAGCAGGAATCCCATCAGCACGGTGTTACGGCGTCCTATACGATCCCCAACCAAACCATGGCTCAGGTAACCAACAAAGCCCACCGCGTTGGCCAGGATCAACACGTAAAGCGAGTTTTCAAAGGTCACCCCCTTCGCTTCCACTAGTACGGTAGTCCCCAGCACAGCGAAGACCTGAATCGCCATCCAGCTGAACAACCAGACCAATGATAAGGAGATGGTATGGCGGCGTAATTCCGGCGTAAAAACGCCCTTCAGCCCCAAGTTACTGCCGGTATCGACTTCAAGATCTTGTTCGGCAGCCAGCTTGGCGGCGCCTTCGGCATCGCCTGACTTGCGACGACGTTCGACTTCCTTAATCGCAGCAAACACTGGCGATTCAGGAAGTCTGACAGCCATCACGACGACAATGATGGACGCACAGGCAGCCACAAAGAAGCTACCGCGCCAGCCCACCACAGGTAATAACAACGACGTCATACCCGCCGCCAGCAGCGCACCTACCGGCCAACCGCTCTGTACCAGGCTATACATAAAACCGCGGCCCTTGGCCTTCTTGTAGATCTCATTCAGGTAGACGGCATTCACCACCTCCTCAGAAACCGCAAAGCCAGAAAAGGCCCTAATGATCACCATCGACGCGGCGCCGATGGCGACCCCAGACAGGCCAGAACTAACGGCACCGCCAATCACCAACATGATCAACGTTTTCTTGCGTCCATAGCGGTCAATCATAAAGCCGACGACTAATGAAACAAGAAACACCCCTATCGTGGCGTAGGTATTAATCGCGGTCGCCTTGGCAGCACTCCAGCCAAAATCTTCGGCAATCACGGGTAGAAGGGTTCCAAATAGGGTGTAGTCGTAGACCGACGCCACCCAGGCAATAAAACAAACCAGCGAGGCATAGCCGATCTGTTTTTTGGTGATGACTACATTCCAGGGCTCATCAGCGTGCTGACTTGCCTCGGCAGTCGTACTTGAGTTTGGCTCGGCCATCGACTTCACCCTCTTTCAATTATCGTTTTGTATTATTAACAATGCTTATTGGCATTAGCTGCGCGGGCTGCGCTTAGCGAAGTCGTCGGCGATCTCATCGAAGGTACAAAAGCGCACACCCTCATGGCTCTGCATATGCTCAATCAGACGTTCAAGCATCATCAGCACTTGAGGGCGGCCCGACACATCAGGGTGAATGGTCATGGTAAACACCGCGTAGTCGTTCTCGCGGTAGACCCAATCAAACTGGTCTTGCCACATTTCACCCAAATGACGTGGGCTAACAAAACCATGGCTGTTGGGCGACTTTTTGATGAACATCATTGGCGGGAGGTCATCGAGATACCAGTTGGCAGGAATCTCGATTAAATCGGTTTCCTCACCACGAACCAGCGGCTTCATCCACTCCTTCGCTGGCTTGGAGTAATCAATCTTGGTCCAAGAGTCGCCGACGCGCACGTAGTAGGGGTGGAAATCATTGTGCATTAAGCTGTGGTCATACTTGATGCCACGCTCAAGTAAAAGCTCATTGGTGACCGGACTAAACTCCCACCATGGAGCCACATAGCCTGTCGGGCGCTTGCCGGATAGCTTGGTGACCAGCTCAATGTTGTAGTCGAGTACGTCCCGCTCTTGCTCTCGGGTCATAGCGATCGGGTTTTCGTGGCTATAGCCATGAACGCCAACCTCGTGACCGGCATCAACGACGGCTTTCATCTGCTCCGGAAAGGTTTCAATGCTGTGGCCGGGAATGAACCAGGTCGTCTTCAGGTTGTAGCGCTCAAACAGTTTAAGCAGGCGCGGCGCCCCCACCTCACCAGCAAACAACCCGCGGGAAATATCGTCGGGCGAATCCTCACCACCGTACGACCCCAGCCAGCCAGCAACGGCATCAACGTCAACACCAAATGCGCAGAGAATCTCTTTTTTAGCCATTTTGAACACCTCGTTATTGGTACTTGGATATGGTGTGCTTGCAGCAGGCGATGATCACTATCACCAATCGCCATAAATTGAAGGCTGGACACAAAAGTCATTTATGTCAACAACACATTATCAACTTCCAAAAGCACTCAAACCAGAACACCCAAATGCACCAAAAGGGTAAAAAGTCGCTAAAAATCCCGAAAAACGAGCCAATTTCTTAATAAATTGATAATTTTGGTCAAAAAACACCTAGGCTGCTTGGTGCAGCCCTTCTTTGAAAGAGAGGCATAAGGCACGCTAACGCCCCAAAAATGGGCATTATTTTGACCAATGAATCCGGATGACATTTAAAGAGATGACTTCAACCCGCTAAATACTGCCCCTAACACAAGTGGCTTTCGCCTTAACAGGACAGCAGGGTGTTGAAAGAGAGGGGCTCAAGAAATTTTGAGTAGGTAAGGCGGGAGGTCTGGCTCTGGAAATACCGACAAAACCTTTAATCGACGCCGGGTACGCGCGGCAGCAGCCTGGAGATGGGCCTGCAAACTTGAAGCGGCAGCATCGAAGGCACCAAACAATAGATGGTCGAGCACCAGCTGATGCTCCACCAAAAGAGGTTCGTTCGGCGGCACGCCGACCGTCTGAAAAAACATCCGATTTACGATTACCGGCAGTTGGCTCTGGGCAATCATCTCGCAAGCTTTGCGGTTTCGGTAGTGACGCAGGCATAGTTGATGCAAATCTTGCTCAAGGTAATTTATCGCTTCCGCATTCTGCAGTTCGGGATGGTCAATCAAGCGCTGGGTTTTTGCTTTCATCGCCTCTAATTCAGCTTTATCCAGCAGAGGTCCTGAAGCCCTGAGAGCCGCCGGCTCAAGCAGAGCACGAATTTCGTAATCTTCAGCCACTGCCTGGGCGGTAAGAGGGCCTGCCAACCAGTGAGAGTAATTGTCTTTCTCTACCAACCTTTGATTACGAAGGCGCCCCAACACTTGCCTGGCAACGGTACGACTAACGCCATAATATTCGCTAAGCGCCGTCTCAACGATACGAAAGTGGCCAAAGGCCAGGCAGGAGGCAACAGCCTCTTCCACCTGGGCATATATGCGATCAGAGATCGGACGCGCATCGATCTGGGACTTATAGTCAGAGGCGAGACCTAGCATTTCCGGTGTTAGCGTCTGACGCTCCGGCGTGACCGTTTCAGGCTCGGGCGTCGCCAAAAAACCGCGCCCCTCAAAGCGGCTGATTAATCCCTCTTGATGCAACAACTCAAGCGCCTTGCGCACTGGCCCGCGACTGGTTCCATACATCTTCGCAAGCGGCCCCTCAAGTAGCACCAAGCTGGGCGGCAAACGCTGAGATAGAATGGCATCACGTAACGACTCTTGAATCTTGGCATAGCGTGGGGCCTGCCCTTCTTGAATGCTGTTAGAACTATCGTCACTGGTCAGAACCACATCCTCCACAAACTTATCCTTCCCTAGTTATTACCAAGACTAGCTATTACCAAGACTAGTTATTACCAAGCCTAGCTTGCCTGCCACCATCAAGGCACACATGCAGCTAAATTGTTATATCTTAACACTTCCTACCCTGCCTTTTGAGCAGAGCAAAATCGACAATAGCCCCTCCCTCCTCAAACTGACACCACCCAAAATTTTGCGTAATTTTTTCTCTTTTTAAAACAGAGCATTGGATTGCCTCAGGCCAATTTTTGCCACACAACTATTGCTCAGCCCTTGCTAGATAATGATTTTTGTATCCATACTACATTTTATAAATTAAAAATAATCAGATCATTGCCGCCAGAACTGACTACCAATAACTCAGAGGGACAATGCAATGGGACTTACAAAAGATATCAACGCAACGGCAAGTTCAGCGGGATCAGAAAATGGTCACCAGAACTTGCTGGAAGCCTCCATTTTACCGGTGTGGCTGAATCAGCGGACTATCGGTTTCTTCGGTTTTATATGGTTATGGATCGGGATGGCCGTGATCATTGCCACCTTCCAACTCGGTGCTGGGGGTGTTGCTGGCCTACCACTCATTCAGGTCGTGGCGATTATCTTCTTTGCCAACCTTGTGCTTGGCATTGTCATGAGCCTTACCGCTGATATTGGGACAGAACACGGCCTATCCTTTGCCGTCTACTTACGTGCTCCCTTTGGTCTCAAGGGCACGCACCTTCCTGCTATTTCCCGAGGGGTGGTCGCCGCCATTTGGTTCGGCGTACAAACTTACCTCGGCGCCCTGGCCCTTAACGGTATTGTGGAGTACTTATGGGGGTTTGATAATTGGATAGTGTGGTATGTGCTTTTCGCTGTCGTGCAGATCGTCAACACCGCGCTTGGTATTCGCGCAGTTGAACTGTTGGCCTCTATCGCTGCCCCCTGTATCGTCGCCATCTCAGTCTGGATGTACTTCACGCTTAACGTGTTAGCCGAGACCAACGGTATCAATATCTGGACCTTTGTCGGCGATCAAAACGTGGTGCCTTTAGCGCTGTTCTTCGCCAACATGGCGTTTTGGTCAGCTTTAGCGGTGGATATTCCCAACTTGACCCGTTTCCTACGCACACCTGGTGGACAACGCAACTTCTTCGCCCGCAATCGCAACGTCTTCGTCGCACAGTTTCTGGCCTTACCGGCGACCCAGGCCTGGATTGCGCTGATTGGTGGCGTATCCTTTATCGCGGCAGGTGACTGGAACCCTGTTACCGTCATTCAGGGTCAGGGGGGTGGCTTAACCATGGTGGCGTTACTGGTCATGGTGATACTGGCTCAGTGGTCTACCAATAATGCCGCCAACTTGATTCCCGCCGCCCTTACCTTCGTCAATGCCGGTGCACCGCGTATTAGCTATCCTGTCGCCTTGGTCATCGCCGGTATCATCGGCACCGCTTCCATGCCTTGGTTGATTCTGAACAATTTGTTTACCTTCCTTAGCTACTATGGCGCGGTACTCTCCGCTGTGGGCGGCATTATGGTGGCGGATTACTATATTTTGCGGCGCCGTCGCCTTAATGTGCCTGCACTGTTTGACCCCGCAGGGCAGTTCCGCTTTTTCAACGGCTTCAACCCAGCCGGAATAATCGCCTGGCTGGTGGGCGGGGCCATGGCGCTTATATTTTTACAGTACGCTTATGCCGTTGGCTTCATCACCGCATTGGTGGTGTACGTGGTACTGATGAAAACCTGGATTCTGCGTCGCTACCCTCAAGAAGAGCTGGATAGCAATTTTGATGATCGTTTTCTAGCCACATCAGTAGGACTTAATTGGGTCTACACCGAGCAGAAACGCTTCGAGCGACTGACGACCGATGACATTCCGACCTCTGCGCTTAAGCGTGAAGATCGTTAAGTCCGCACTCATCGTCGTTACAGCGCCAGCCGTCCAACTCGGGGAATTTTTTTATGGCCTATTACCCAAGCACTGCCCTTGCCATCGGTAAAGCCATCAAACATGGCAAGCTCGACCCCGTCATGCTGGCGCGTCAATGTCTGGAGGCGGCTAAAGACAGCGACTCCGTGTTTATATCGCTCACCCCAGAACGCGCCCTGTTCGAAGCCGAGGCCGCTGCTCGGCGCCAGGAACACGGCGCTTTCCTAGGGCCACTTGATGGCGTTCCGCTAGCCTGGAAGGACATGTTTGATGTCGCCGGGGTCGTGACAACGGCTGGCGGTCGAGTACTCGCTAATGAGCCCGCCAAATACGATGCCACCGCGGTTCGCCATGCGACAGCGGCGGGCATGGTATGCCTGGGCAAGACCAACCTGACTGAACTGGCCTACTCAGGCCTTGGGCTGAACCCGCACTATGGCACGCCTCACCATACGCCAGGTGCGGGCGAACCCAGGGTACCCGGCGGCTCCAGTTCCGGCTCTGCAGTGGCCGTCGCCAAAGGTATCGTTCCGGCAGCGATAGGCACCGATACGGCGGGCTCGCTGCGTGTACCCGCCGCCTTTAATGGCTTGACCTCCTATCGCCCATCCCAGGCACGCCATAGCAGGCAAGGCGTCACTCCCCTCGCCCATAGCCTGGACACCATTGGCGTCATTGCGACATCCCTACAAGACTGCTTGGCCATCGACGATGCCATGCGAGGAGAAGAGGTCACAACACGGGCAAGTGCTGACCCCGAACGCACGGTCATCGTTCTGGATACGGCCTACCTGGATGACGAGCGTATCGAAGAAGCCGTGCGGCAAAACCTGGAGCGCAGTGCCGAGCAGCTTGTTAATGCAGGCTTTCATCTGGTCAGACGCAAGCTTACCAGCGTGAGCGACACCCTGAACCTTATTCAACAGCACGGCTGGCTGGGCGCCGCAGAAGCGTACACCGAGTACCGTAAGCTGTTGGAAAGTGACGCGGCAGACGCGATGGATCCCAGGGTTCGGCAGCGATTATTGAGTGCGAAGCAGATGGCACCGGACAGCGTGGTGACACTTTATCGCCAGCGCCGGGCGCTTCAAGGGCAGCTTCGTCATGAGCTGGCAGGGGCTACACTGCTATCCCCCACAGTTGCCCACGTAGCACCTCTTCTTGCACCTTTGAAAGACGACCCCGAGCGTTTCGCTGACATCAATCTCGCCACGTTGCGTTTAAGCATGGTGGCGAGCCTGCTTGATTCCCCCGCTATCGCACTACCCAGCGGTGTTGACGAGCACCAGCAGCACACCAGCATCCAGCTGACAGCACCTTGCGGAGAGGATGAAGCACTCATGAGCGTAGCGCTTGCCGCCAGCAATCACTTGGGCCTCTCGACTGGCCCCCAATAGGCCAGCTGCCACTTTGAATCCACTATTGAAGGAGCTGTTATGTGCGGATTATGCGGCGTATTCGGCGGTGAAAACCACTGGAGCACTAACATTGAAGACCCTGAGCAGGCTCATTACGAACGCCGCCGTGCCAGGGCCTACCGGGCAGAACTGATTAACCGCGTACTTAAGCCGCATCGCCTGGTGCTCGAGGATTTTCAAGCATCCAGCTTTGTGATTGCCACCGCTACAGGCAAGCGCGAGATCGTCCAGGACCTGGGCGGCATCTGGCGCCAGGCCGAACTGATGACCGGGCGGGATATCGACCCATTGGATGCAAATTTTCTGGCATCGTTAAACTAGAGGAGCCGATCAATGAACGACAAGACGCCACTGCTACCGGTTCACGTGATATCCGGCTTTTTGGGCAGTGGCAAAACCACCTTGCTCAAATCGGTACTGGCCAGCGAAGAGTTCGGCGATAGCGCCGTGCTGATCAATGAATTCGGCGACGTTGGCCTAGACGACCGCCTGCTGGGTGAAATCGCCGAAGATGCCGTGCTGCTCTCCAGTGGCTGTGTCTGTTGCACCATTCGCGGCGAACTGTCTGATGCGTTAAGACGCCTGATGTCACAGCGCCAGGACGGTAAAATTCCGCCCTTTAAGCGCATCATTCTGGAAACCACCGGCCTGGCCGACCCCGGCCCCATCGCCTCAACGATTACCGCTGACCCTGTGCTGCGCCATCATCTGCGTCCAGGCACCAACCTCACCCTGGTCGATGCCCTAAATGCCACCGCTAGCCGCAAGCTCCAGCCGGTGTGGGAATCCCAGATTGCCGTCGCCGACAAACTCGTTATCAGTAAGGTCGATCTGGTCGATCAAGCCCAGCTTGATGAGGTTCAGAGCCTGATTGACGCGATCAATCCGTCAGCGCAGCAACTAGGGCAGGAAGCCTTAACACAGGCCAGTGATGAGCTCTTCAGCAGCGGCCCTCACATTGACCACTACAGCTACTCAGAGGTAAAAACATGGCTTGGGCCCTGGCGTAAGCCGCCGGGGCCTGAAGCGGTTAATCATCTTGGGGATATTCAATCATTTCGCCTCTGTTTCGACGGCGAAGTGGATTGGACCTGCTTTGGCATTTGGCTCTCAATGTTGCTCAATCGCCATGGCAGTCACATCATGCGAGTCAAAGGCGTGTTGCATGTAAAAGGTGATACCCGCCCGGTGATCATACACGGCGTTCAGCACACTATTCATCCACCCGAGCACGTAGACGCCTGGCCTCAAAACGACCGTATTTCAGAGCTAATCTTCATCACTCATGGCATCACCGCCAAGTGCGTGACAGACTCGTTAAAGACGTTCATGAATGCCGTTAGCAACCACCCAAGCCCCAGGATATCCCATGCATGAAGCTGCTTCCCCCAAAACGCTAGCCATGCCCTATGTGAACCGTGGCCCCGTTACCCTAAGAGTGCTCGGCACCTCGGTGACACTGCTTGAAAGCATTCGCAAGCGTGCTCGGGAAGACTTGGGTCTTCGTTTAACCTTTGAGGTTCTTGATGGCGTTGCCGCCCAGCAAGCGGGGGTGCTCACCCCTGACAGCTTCGATATCTATGATCAATGGTTTCACAACGTGGATTTCGTGTGGCCAGCGAATGCGATTCAACCCATTCAGGTGGATCGCATTAAACACTGGGACATGATCAATGACCTCCCAAAGACAGGTAGGCTAACACCCCACGCGCCCCTGGGCGCAGGCAGTAACCCGGTCGACCTCCTCTATGTCCAACCTGATGGCAGCTGCGGTTCTCGCCCAAGTGGGCATATCACCATGCTTCCTGTTAGCCATAATGTGGACAGCTTCGGTTATCGCACCGACATGCTCCCGAAAGGGCTGGATATCAACAAAGAGAGCTGGAGCTGGTTGCTGGATAAGCGCTGGAAAGGCATGGTCAGCCTGCAAAATGACTGCGCCATTGGCGCCATTGACGCCGCCCTGGCAGCCAAAGCAGCGGGGTTGGTCGAGTTCGAGGATCTTGGCAATCTCAGCGTGGCAGAGATCGACTGCCTGATTGATTGCCTGATCAATCTCAAGCGTCAGCAACACTTCCGCGCCTTCTGGAGCAATCAGGATCAAGCCTCTTCAGATATGGTTCGCGGCCGGGTCGGCATCGAAAGCCTATGGTCGCCCGCCATGACGGATCTCAAAAAACGCAATATCAAGGTACGCATGGCGGCGCCAACAGAGGGCTATCGCGCCTGGTACGGCGGCATGTCAATCTCACGGCATGTGAAGGGGCGCACACTAGATGCGGCCTATGACTATCTCAACTGGTGGATTTCCGGATGGCCCGGATCCGTCATGGCCCGCCAAGGCTATTACATTTCCACCCCGGAACTGACTCGCCCTCACCTATCCACTGCTGAGTGGGACTTTTGGTATGGCGGTAAACCTGCCACCAAGAGCCTTCCAGGCCCCGACGGAACCCCGGATATGATTCATCGAGGGGAAACCCGTGACGGTGGAGACTACCAGACAAGAATGAGCCGTATCGCGGTGTGGAATACTGTCATGGATGAGCATAACTATTTGGTAAGACGCTGGAATGATTTTATGTCGGCTTAAGTCTTGTTGCTTGGTCTAGCATTTAGCCTCTTCTCAGCCGCCTCACTCACACTGGCAGCTAAACAGCGTGATGACCAAGCACATGCCCGCCTCTTGGTTTCCCCGAGCTGATGCGGGGTGCTTGTTTGCTCCCCAGCTCGCTTCTAATCAAAACTGCGCCTGCTGCACAGCCGCCAACGCCAACACGCGAGCGATTTCGTTATGGGAGGCCAACATGCCATCTACCCATCACCGTAAGTCTCATTGGTATTCAACAGCGCAGCAACCAGCTCCCGAGCAAAGCGTTGAGCAGAAGGCAGCGCGCCAAA
>NZ_REBQ01000005.1 GCF_007692655.1 Halomonas sp. | reverse complement strand
GTCAACCATAGGGCTTTCTCTACGCTTTCTTCTGGTGTTGTGATAGCAGTGGCGGCGACGGTATGGCGTATTCGTTCAGCGACGCGTTCGGCTTGTGCGAGTGACGTATTGGGCAACAAAATAGCAAACTCTTCACCGCCTACTCGGCACAGCAGGTCTTCTTGACGCAATAGGTCAGCAATGAGCTGGGTGAAGTTTTTGAGTACTTCGTCGCCAACGTCGTGGCCATACACATCGTTAATGTGCTTAAAGTGGTCAATGTCGATGGCAATGAGAGTGATAGGATAATGCTGCCTGCGCGCCCGTGACATCTCAACCGTTGCTTGAGCCTGTAAATAGCGCCGGTTGTAAACGCCTGTTAATGGGTCGGTCATGGCTTGGGCGCGTAGCTTTTCTTCCAGTTGTTTGCGTTCAGTAAGGTCAAACACTGTGGCCCGTGAATGCACAAATTGCCCTTCGCGTTGATAAGCAGAGGCTTGAATCATGACGTCGCGTCGTTCGCCGTTTCGGGTAATCAATCCGCACTCAGCGCTGCCTTGTTGGTCATGCAGTACGCTGGCAAAAGCCTTATCAAACTGATCACGGGTTTCTGGCGTAATCAACTCACGATAATTGACCTGATTGATAATGTCTTCAGCAGAGTAGCCTAACCATGCAAGCTCGGTGCGGTTCATTTTGACAATGCGGCCTCTGCTATCCAGTGAGTGATAACCACAGGGGGCATTTTCGTAGAGGTCGCTGACTTCAGTAGCGTGCCGCTGAGCCGCTTGGCGTAATTGGCGCTGGCGCTGGCTGCTAAAAGCCCAAAATATTCCAAAGGCGACGGCGACCCCATAGGTTAATATCAGAAACCAGAGAACGGTCGTTTCTTCTTCAATAAGCGAGCGCCAAGTTGGCAGTGGAAGCGTCACGCCCAGTTGCCATGGGTGGTAAGCATCTTCGCTGAAAATAGAGCCCGCTAGGCTACTTTGTCGCTGGGTGCGTATATCTTCCGTTTGAAAGCGCAATAGGTGGTTATTTACCGTGGCCTGGCCAGCATTGTGCGGTTGCATGGCTTGCCAGTAGTCAGGAACAAGAGAGGCAAAATTACTACCAAAACTCGTCGTGTTGAATGGCGGGATACCTTCATCTAGCAGCCATCGCCCTTGAGCGTCGAGTAAAATCGTGTTGGCATTTTGGTCAAGTTGCATGGCTTGGCGTAGGGCATTGGTAAGGTAGCCCCAATTGAGGCTCAGAAGTATCACGCCACGGCGTTCGCCCGTTGCGTCAAAAACGGGGGTAGCAACGTTAACCACCGGAATCACGTCGCTATCCAATAGCTCAAATTGCAGGTTACGACCCGGTGGTGAGACATAAAGGTCTCGGGGTAATAGCTGGGAGGTCTCTTGGAAGTAGTCGGTATTGGCGTGATAATTGCCTGCCACCCGTGGTCCGGTATCGGTATGGCTAGGGGCGCGTAACAGCTCATGTCCTTGGTTGTCCATCAGTACTAACTTGGTGTAGCGCGGGTTGTGGTTAATCAGCGTGTTTAAAAAGGTGGAAAGCTGCGATAAGTCGCTAAGTTAATAGTGCTGATCGAGCAGTGATGACCTGCTCTGCACGGTGAGATAGCGCCTCAATGAGGGCATTTCGGCAATCGCTACCGAGTAATTCAGGCTTTCGTTTATATCCCGGTTTAACGCCTCGTGACCGATTGTCAACAGCGCATCGGCTTCAGCATGTAGGTTACTGAGCCGCGACTGTATGTGGACATGGAGCACAGGCAGCAACGTTGACGATACTAAGGTCAACGGTATGCAGACGGCTAGCAGTAGGCGAGTGTGTAAACGTCGCAGCGGCACGGATGTATTTCCTATCTTGAATTGGCCACCCTTTTAGGCAGCCGACTATTAATTTTATTAAGCTAAAAACAGAGCGATTTGGCAGGTGCTACTGGCCGCTTTTTAAGGGGGCGGGAGACGTTGTGGCAACTGTTTTAATACTTCCAAGGGTACAGGTTTTGAGAAAAAGAAGCCTTGGAGTAGATTACACTGGCTTTGTTGCAGGTCCGTTTGCTCTTCTTTTGTTTCTATTCCTTCGGCCACCACTAATAGATCCAGGTGATGGGCCATGGTAATCACGCCTTGAACGATGGCTGCATTTTTAACGTTTTGCGAAATTCCGCTTATAAACAAGCGGTCGAGTTTTACCTTGCTGATTGGTAGGTCACGTAAATAGCTTAGGCTTGAAAAGCCAGTACCGAAATCATCCAGCGCAACGCTAATGCCTAGATCGCGCACCTCGTTGAGTAGCGCGACTGCTTGGTCGGTATTGGTCATTAATGTGCCTTCGGTTACTTCAAGCTCTAACAAGCTTGGGGGAAGGCCGCTTTTGTACAGCGCTGCTTTTAGTTCGTCCATAAAGCCATTGCGCCGGAACTGCATAGGAGAGATGTTGACCGCAACTGCCAGCGGCTGCTTGCGCGTTGCGTTCAATTGGGCGATATCGTAACAGGCGCGCTCTAGCACCCATCGGCCAATGACAATGATTTGTCCGGTCTGCTCGGCGATGGGGATAAATACACCGGGCGGCACCAGCCCCTTGGTGGGGTGATGCCAGCGAATAAGCGTCTCAACGCTGCGAATATTACCACTCGCCGCATCAAC
>NZ_REBQ01000141.1 GCF_007692655.1 Halomonas sp. | reverse complement strand
TGCCCGGCTGTTGAAGCCGGGTAAGTAATTTTCACAAGATGGTTGTGAGACCTTCAATAAGGGGTGGTTGGATGGTGCTTGCTGTGCATTTTCTTCTCTTTGTGTTGATTGTAGTGATGTTCCTGTCTCTATTTTATTGGTCAAGGGTGAAGCTTTACTTTTCTAGCGATAAAGTTTTTAGTCAGTTTAATGGCTCCGTTGATGTCATTAGAGAACTTTCTGAAAATGAAAAAGATAAGTACAGCGAAGTTTTTGGTGGTGATCTGGTATCAGATAAGCTCTATAGAATTTCTGCTAAAATTACCAAGATTAGGTATAAGCGTTTTACGCAAGTAAGAGGTTCGTTCACTATCGTCAACGAGGTTAAATGGTGCCTGGGCAGGCTCGAGCTTAATAAGTCGTTTATTGGTTTTTTTGAGAATTTTAAAAACGTTGAAGGTGTTTATGATTTTGTCTTAATGAAAGAACTCATTGATGAGGATATTTACCCTGAGATAATTGCCTACCCAGCTGAAAATCCCGCTTTAACTAGTCATGTATGTGCAGATATTCCAACCAATATGAATGTTAAGAACGTGGCTGTCGATGATTTGGGCACCAAAGTTATTAACAGAAGGCATGCGATTGAGGAAGAAAGAGAATCATTGTCTTGCCAACATAATAAATTCTATCCAACAAAATATTTTACGCTTATTGTCATTGCCTTTTTTTCCTCTTTTCTATCTTTTTTCGTAATGTGGATGCTAGGTGAGTTCCAGTTTTTCTATTTTTCCGTCGCCATGATGTTCGCTGTGTTTTTTGTGGTTTTTAATATGCGCTATGCGCCTGTTCCCAAGAGGCAGGCAATCAGCAGTGTGAAAGGCTATTTTTCATTTAAGAAGGGCGGCTTGCATATAGGTGATTTGCAATGTGCTTTGCCAAAGCATATGAAAAATCATGCTGAATTAAACAGCTGCTTGGATAGCTGGGTTCACGCGGATGTGTGTCGTTATAATGGTGAATACATGCTGTTGTCGGTTAACGGGCATGTTATTCATGAAAAAAAGCTCGAACTTAAAAGAGAAATAGCTATTTCGTTAGCGGTTGTTCTTGGTGTCATGGCTGCTATTTTATCACTGGTCTTTTTATTAGTTGGTTAAGTTTATTAGTTGGTTAAGTTTATTGGTTGGTTAAGTTTATTGATTAGGTAAGAAGGGGCGTGTAGCCGTGTGTTTCGCTGTTAGCGATCCCTGCTACGTTTTTGGTGCAAAGCCTAGATCAGCCTGGCGAAGCTCATTAGTTGAGCTAGTCTTAATATATGATTGCTGCATTGGAAAAATAATTCTCCGCGGGCAATCATCTAAACAGGCCAACACGTCCATTCATATTGGAGGCCTGACGCTCGCAATTTCGCGAGGCTTGAGAAAGCGCAGGGCGGAAAGAGACGGCTACTTTCTGCCTGGTTGACACCTCTGAAGAGCCAAACGAAAAGGGATCTACGATGGCTAAAACACCGAAAGGTAGTGCAGGCGGCAGCAAGGCTCCTGGTAAGCACGAGTCACTTAATTCTGTGTCGTGCGGGGCCGAGAAACTCCTATTGGCAGCCCTGGAGCGTGGTGATAACTGCCTTGAAACGGGACGCTTTCTGATCAGTTATCGGGAAGGGATGTTAGAAGAGGGCATCAAGACACTGAAGGATCGAAAGTTTCGGGTGGCCGATGCGCGAGATTTTGCGGATCAAGCCGTCAGCCTGGAAGACGCAGGGGATGCTGAGGCGATGGTCTTTCCAGAGCTCGGTGTCGCGCTCGTTGGCGGCGACGCCCTACACCAGCATGGGATGAGTGCTAAAGAGGCTGTCTCAAAAGAGGGCCCGATAGAAATCATTGAGCCTGAGTATTTTGCATTCTCTGAGAATTCGGAGTATCTCCGGGGCTTTTTGCGGGCAGCGAGTACCATTGCTCATGATCTTGGCGCTGATCGCGGTATTGGCGAAACCGAAGAGGAACTGGATCAGGACGTCTTGGAGGCGACGTGGGGGTTGATCCGATGTAGAGCCCCACAAAGCAGTTGGAGTGGTGCCGGTATTAACGTAGCCGTTCTGGATACAGGGATGGATCTTGGTCATCCAGACTTCGCTAACAGAGAGTTCGATACGCGCTCTTTCGTAGGTCAGCCGGTTCAAGATATTAACGGGCACGGCACCCACTGTATCGGCACCGCCTGTGGTCCTCGCGCCTCTGCTGGCAGCACGCCGGGCTATGGCATAGCGTTCGACGCCAGGGTGCTGGTCGGGAAGGTACTGACTAACTCAGGCAGCAGCACAGGGGCCGGGGTGCTGGCTGGCATGAATTGGGCTATCGCCAATCGATGCGAAGTGATTTCAATGTCCCTTGGCAGTCAGAGTCCGGTGCAGGAAGCTTATACCCATGCTGGGGCTGCGGCGCTGCGTAATGGGTGCCTTATCATTGCAGCAGCAGGTAATTCGGCGACGCAGACGGGCGCGCCTGCCAATTCGCCGACCATTATGTCCGTTGCGTCGCTTGACCCGAACTTAAGGCCTTCGAGCTTTTCAAACTTTGGTAAAGTGGATATTGCGGCGCCCGGGCGTGATGTCTTTGCGTCATGGCCTCGGCCAAGCGAATATAAAACGATTAGCGGTACCAGTATGGCGGCGCCACACGTGGCTGGGTGCGCTGCACTCTGGGCCCAGTCAGACGATTCACTGCGGGGTATGAATCTTTGGCGGCGACTGCTGGCGTCAGCGCAGCAGCTGCCATCCTCCGAATCCCGCGTTGGCGCGGGGTTGGTTCAAGCCCCTTAACGTGGACTGGTCATATTTGGGCAGTGGCCGCTTGCGGCGCTGCCCTGGAACCTGACGTTGAAGGTATGGTCGATGACGAATATAGAGCTGTGGATAGTGACGGTTTCAAGCGATCAACCGATCAGAGAGATGGCGACCCATCTTAGTGCGGAAGGTTTAGCCGTTAAGGATGTGCTTGAGGAGGTTGGCTGCATCACCGGATCAGCAGATACCGCCACGGCTGATCGCCTGAAGAAGATCAAAGGTGTCTTGGATATTGCCCCGGATATACAGATTAATATGGGGCCGCCGGGCTCTGAAGAAACCTGGTAAGCCAAAAGGAGAAGCTTCATATGCGGTATGCAGATGCCTTTCGCTATAAACAGTGGGCAAACACCGAGCTTCTTGCCTTTGGTGAGCGTCAAATTCACTTGCTTCCAGATGATGATGCAACGTTCTTCATCCGGATACTGAATCACACCACGGTCGTTGATAGCTTATTTATCAGCCGCATGACGGGCACTCAAGAGCAGTTTTCAGCCGACAATACGGTTGAAACGCCATCGTTTGCAGAGTTAAGAGACAGATTGAGCGAAAATGATTTATGGCTGGTGAAATTTACCGAATCACTCCCTGCAAATGAACTTGAGCGAACGATCACTTTCCAATTTACCGACGGTGATGTGGGGCAGCTATCAATTGATGAAATGCTGCTGCATTTACTCACCCATGGCAGTAATCACAGAGGTATGGCATCTCGAACGTTAGCCGCAAATGGGCTGGAACGGCCCAGGGACACGTTTACAAGATTTCTGCACGAGGCAGAGCCGTCTCGAAGACGTGCTGCCCACTAACATCACACCTTACATCGAATTAAGCAGGCTGCCAGCATGAGCGAGTGAGTTAAGCGCATGGTTTGAAAAAATGGTTTGAGAAATGGGTTTGAGAAATGGGTTTAAAAGCTGTTTTTTATTGAGCAGCCAAGGGTAAATGTCTATGTCCCGACAGTCGCTGCTGCTACTTCTAGCAGACATCATCCTCATCATCCACGTGCTGTTTGTTGCCTTTGTTGTGTTGGGCTTACTCGCCATTTACGTAGGGTACTTCCTGAAATGGCAGTGGGTGCGCAACAAGGTATTTCGTATCACCCATCTATGTGCGATTGGCTACGTGGTGGTGCAAGCCTGGTTGGGTATGATTTGCCCGCTGACGACCTGGGAAATGGCGCTTAGAGATGAAGCGGGTGGAGCCACTTATTCCGGCTCTTTTATTCAGCACTGGCTACAGAGCTTCCTCTACTACACTGCGCCGGAGTGGGTCTTTATGCTGGTGTATACGCTGTTTGGAAGCCTGGTCTTGGCAAGCTGGTGGGTGGTGCGGCCCTATAAACGCGCTCGCCAATACACTTAAATTGCTTTGATGTTACTATTTTTTCCACCACCCAACGCCTAATGCAAGGAAAGACCATGGTGACTACTCTTATTATCCTGGCGATTATCGCTGCTATCGTTTTCTACGTGATTGCTATCTATAACCGACTGGTGTCGTTGAGAAATCGGTTTGAGAATGCCTTTGCTCAAATTGAAGTGCAACTAAAGCGTCGGCATGACCTGATCCCCAATCTGGTAGAGACCGCTAAGGGCTACCTTAAGCATGAACGGGAAACGCTCCAATCGGTCATTGAAGCTCGCAATACCGCTGCGGCGGGTTTAAAAGCGGCTGCGGCAAATCCCGGTAGTGCTAAAGCTATCGCTGACCTGGGCGGTGCCGAAGGTGCGCTGACCCAGGCAATGGGGCGGCTCAATGTGGTGATGGAGGCCTACCCTGATTTAAAAGCTTCGCAAAACATGCAGCAGCTGTCAGAAGAGCTCACCAGCACTGAAAACAAGGTCGCCTTCTCTCGTCAGTCATTTAATGATGCGGTGATGCACTACAACACCTATCGGCAGAGTTTTCCCCCGGTAGCGGTGGCTGGCATGTTCGGCCATGGTCAGGATGCTTCCCTGTTAGAGTTTGAAGACAGCGCCCAGATTCAAGCGGCACCGAAGGTGTCGTTCTAAGCTTGGTGTCATCCTCCGTTTGGTGCACTTCTAAGCTTCGTAAGTGCCAAGTAGTACGAATGCTCAGCTATTAATCAGGGAAAGCGAGACATGGATTTTTTTACTGCTCAAGACCAAGCGCGACGCAAAACGGGGCGCTTGGTCGTCTTGCTGGTACTGGCCGTATTGGCTCTGATTGCAGTGGCCACACTAGCCATTGCCATTGCACTCCAACTGATGGATGGGGGCCAGCCTGCTGGGCAAGCCCAACTTGCTGATCAGGGCTTGTTGTCAGCCCTATCGGTCGAACTTGTCGCTGGTGTCGCGGGGGCGGTTTTGGTGATCGTGGTGCTTGGCGGGCTCTTCAAGCGAAGTCAATTAAGGCGTGGTGGCCGGGTAGTGGCGGAAGCGCTGGGGGGGCGCGAGATTAACCTGAACACTCGCGATGCTGATGAACGCCGCATTCTTAACGTGGTTGAAGAGATGGCTATTGCCTCCGGCACGCCGGTGCCCTCGGTTTATGTGTTGGAAGAGGAGAGCATTAATGCCTTTGCCGCTGGCTACCAAACGAATGATGCTGTGATTGGTATTACCCGTGGCACGATCCGCAACCTGACGCGGGATGAGTTACAGGGCGTTGTGGCCCACGAGTTTAGTCATATTTTGCATGGTGACATGCGTTTGAATATGCGCCTGATCAGTATATTGCACGGGATTCTGCTGATTGGTCTATTGGGCGGCATGTTATTACGCAGCATGCGTTTTAGGCGGGTAGGCGGCGGAAAACGCGATAACTCAGGCGCGGTTATCTTGGCACTGGGGGCGGTGCTAATGCTGATTGGTTACGCGGGTACCTTCTTTGGCAATCTGATCAAATCAGCGGTCAGCCGTCAGCGCGAATATCTGGCGGATGCGTCAGCGGTTCAGTTCACTCGCAATCCTAAGGGGATTGGTAACGCGCTGGTCAAGATTGGTTCGCATACCCAGGGCTCTAACCTTCAGGCGGCCCAGGCGGCAGAGTTCAGTCACCTGTTCTTCAGCCAGGGCGTGAGGCTGGGGTTTAGTCAAATGATGGCAACGCATCCGCCGTTAAATGATCGTATCAAGCGGGTCATGCCCAGCTGGGATGGCCGTTTTGAAGCAACGATGCCCACCCAACAGGAACAGAATGAAACATCTGATTCAGATGAAGCCGCTGCGCGGGTTGAACCGGGGATGAGGTCGGCTACGCTGGCGGCTGTGTTGACCGGGGCCTCTGCCCAGACGGCTATTAACTCCATGGGCCAACCCGATCAACGCCATTTGAGTCAGGCGAGGGCGACGCTGGATGCGCTGCCCAAACAGCTTAAAACCGCCGCCCATGAACCCTACGCCGCGCGTGCGTTAATGTACGCACTGCTGCTTAGCGAGGATCAGGGGATACGTGAGCACCAACTAGAAGCGTTGCAGAAAACCGCATTGCCAGATGTTTACCATGAGTTGATGAAACATGCTCCAGAGGTAATGCGGCTGGATGTGCAGTTACGCCTGCCGTTGATCGAGCTGGCGCTGCCTGCGCTAAGATCGCTCTCTGTGGAGCAGGTTCAGCACTTTCGCCTGTGCATGGAGCGTCTGATGAGTGCGGATGGCCAGGTTAGCCTGCTGGAGTGGACGCTCTATCAGTTGGTGCTGAACAACCTGAGCGAGCAGGATAACGGGCCCGCCAACCTGAAATTAGACGACGTGCAGCGGGAGTGCCAAGTGCTTCTTGGCGTGCTGGCCGCTGCCGGTCAGGATGCCCCTGTGGAGATTAACGCAGCCCTCAGCGCCGCTGAAAGCGAGTTGCCGTTTGCCCTCACTGCCCCTGGTGATGTCAATGACATGCGGGGGCTGAGCTTGGCGGTGGATCGCTTGCGTCGTTTACGGCCCATGCAGAAACCCGCGCTGCTGCAAGCGATGGCACGCTGCATTGAGCATAGCGGGGTTATTCGGCCCGCCGAAGCCGAACTGTTCCGTGCAGTGGCGGATATTCTCGATTGCCCCATGCCGCCTTTATTGATGGAAGATTAATGCCTGCGTTAGGTGAATAAAGGTGTCTGCGCAGGGACACACGGGAGTTTAGGCCTTTGGGACCTGTGTAAGAAGGGCAATGCCTTGCGGCACCGGGCGATGAAGTAGGAGCCTGGCAGGGGAGGATATAAAAAGGTGCAGTACTTACATTAAGAGAGAACTCATGCAGGAATCGCGCAAGTTTGAGGATTATTTGATTGAGCGGCCAAAACCTAAAGGTATTGATGTGTTGTGCGGTCTTAAGCACTTTGCGATTATTACCTATGCCGTGCCAGCCGAGCGATTCAAAGGGTTGTTCCCAGAAAGGTTTGTGTTAGACACTGTTGAGCTTGATGGTCAGCAAATGGGACTTATCTCAGTAGTTCCTTTTATTGATGTAGACTTCACCTCTGCCGTATTTCCCTTCCCAAAATTTACGATGGGGCAAACCAACTACCGTATTTATATCATCGATAAACATACGGGTGAACGGTGCGTGTGGTTTTTGGGAACTACCTTAGATTCATGGACGTTGGTTATTCCCAGGCACCTTTGGAATTTACCCTGGCACTCAGGCAGGGTTTCTTTTGACTGCGACTATAATGAGGCAACCGGTCTATATCGACATTATCGTATGGAAACCGTGTCTAATTGGGCGGAAGCTTCCGTTGAACTCACACAATCAAAAGAGTTGGGTTTTGACTTTCCAGGTTTTCCCGATACCGAATCAGCATTGGTTTACCTTACCCATCCACTTGCCGGTTTTTATTATCGCCGTGACGGTAAGTTAGGTAGTTATCGTGTTTGGCATAAAGACTTGGCGGTGAAGCCTGCTGGGCTAAAGTCTGCTCGGTTTAAGCTGTTATCTGATCTTAATATTGTTCATCTGCATGAACAAAACTCCCCGTACAGCGTACTTATTGAGCCCATCAATGAATTCACCATATATTTACCTCCTGCAGTGATTAGTTAATGCCTGGCCATCCTCAAGGTAGGGAGTATTCATCATATGGATGAAGCAGAGTCTTTGAATCGAGCGATTAACGAGGAGATAGTGCTCTGCCCATACAGTGCTGTTTGGCCAATTCTGTTTGAAGAAGAACGGGCTAGGCTGGTGCATCTTTTCTCAAATAGGTTGGTGGCCATTGAGCATATTGGCAGTACCGCCGTACCAGGACTTTCAGCCAAGCCGGTCATTGATATCTTGGCGGGTGTCGATTCGATGGCTCAGGCTGATGCCCTCATCAAGCCATTATGTGATTCAAGATACACGACCTCCCTGGCGTATAACGCCACTTTAACCGATAGGCGTTGGTTGATGAGATGGGCTAATGGTCGCAGGACGCATCATCTGCACCTTATGGTGTATGGCAGTGAAGTGTGGAACCAGCGCTTGGCGTTTCGCAATTGCCTTCGCGAGAGTGCTGAGCTCGCGCAGCAGTATGAGATGAATAAGCGACAGTGGGCGGCAGAGTTTAAAACAGATCGAGAGGCCTACACGGCAGCTAAGGGGGAGTTTATTCAACGAGCATTGCGCAGTGCCTCTCAATCTAGTCTGTAAGATAGTTACTGGTTGTTTAACGAGCGTTTAGACTGGCTCTGGTGTCGGTAATGTCTTGAGTGTCACCTGCAGCTCATCTATGAGCACTTCAACGTTGTTCAGCGCCTCTGCCACCGAAGCCTCAAGTAGCGCACCGCCCGCTTCCTGGCCCTCGATAGCAATGTAGTGGATACGGTTAATGCCGATAAACTCAAGGGCCGTGGTCAGGTGGGACTCCAAATGGTTCATATGTGCCATTGCCCCTCCAGGGTTCATTCCTACGCCGCCCCTTGCGGTAAGAATGACGGCATGCCTTGGTCGATCAGAGAGCAGCGGAATGAACGGATCACTCGATTTGCTTTCATCGAACGCCACTGTTCGATCAAGCCGCACTACTTGGTCGATCCACGCCTTTAGAGCAGCAGGCATGCCGAAATTGTATAGCGGTGTTCCTATCACCAAAACATCAGCGGCAATCAACTCATCAACCAATTGGTCACTTTCTGCTAGCGTCTGTTTCATCCAGGGGTCTTGACGCTCTATGGAAGTGAAGGCAGAGGCAATCCAATCGTGGCTAATGATTGACGGCGGGTTTTGGCCAATATCGCGATAGGTGACCGTGTCTTGCGGGCGCTTCGATTGCCACTGGCTGACAAACCGATAGGTTAGATGACGGCTGTGGGAACCGTGGGCATCTGTTCCCGCAATGCCGGGGCGGGCACTGGCGTCTATATGCAGTATATGGGGCATGGTAGTCTCCTAATCTGAGCTAAACTCATCTATGATTAACAACAGGCCTAGCTTAGTCCGAGTCTTTTGGCCTAAACAAACGATCTTTTCTTGTATATATAGCTGAGTTGAATTCATTCATGAGCCAGCGCCGATTACCTTCTCTTTCGTCACTTCGTGCTTTTGAAGCGGCTGCTCGTCATGAAAGTGCCAAGCAGGCAGCACAAGAGCTCTCCGTTACCGCAACGGCCATTAGCCACCAGATCAGGGGTCTTGAAGAGGCGCTGGGCATTTCCCTCTTTGTGCGTAAACCGCGCAAGCTGCAATTGACGCCTCAGGGCCGAGAGTTGCTGCAGGTGTTGGAAACCGCGTTTGATAGCATTAGCCATGTCGTCGAGCGACTGAGCGCTGTACCTGTTCGTCAAACCGTTACGCTCTCTACAACGCCAGCGGTTGCGGTGCGCTGGCTGCTGCCATGGGTATGCCTGCTGCGCGACTCCCATCCCGATATTGATCTGCGTATTCATGCGTCCCATGAGCCGGTTCCGCTAGATGGGGTAACGGCAGACATTGCTATTCGCTATGGCGATGGCCGTTGGCCGGGGGTGGTAGCGGAGAAGCTTTTTGATAACACCTTTATCCCGACCTGTAGCCCGCGCCTTGGCCTGCGTGATATAGCAGAGTTGGCTCTGCACCCGTTGATTCATTTTCGCCCCCAGGGAGATGTGTCTGCGCCACTTAATTGGAGCTTCTGGCAGAAACACGCAAAGGTGCCTGGGTTGGATGTTAGCGCCGGGCTGGTGTTTTCCGACGAGACCCACGCTATTTCTGCTGCTGTGGGTGAGCAGGGTGTCGCGCTGATGAGCCGCCAGTTGATTAAGGATGAATTAGAGGAGGGGCGCTTGGTGCAACCTTTTGGCCCGGCATTTGAAGGCAAACCGTTTTTTCTGGTCTACCCGGAAAGCCGTCAACAGGATCCGACGATTCTGGCCATTCGCCAATGGGTGCTGGCGGTGCCCGGTGTGTTCACTACCTAATGGGAGAATTAATGGTTTATACCGTTATCTTGTTTATTCCAAAAGCAGTTCGCTAGCTTTTTCTGCCACCAGCCCTGTTCCCTGTTGAGACCACGCTAGCCGCCAGGGCGGCCAGCGTGGCAACTTGAGCGCTCCTGCGCAGTGATGGGGAACATTCGCTAATTCAGCTGTCCCGGTCGGCTGAAAGCGTAACCTCCTTGTGCTCCTCCAGCAGTCGAAGTCGCTCGGTTAATGCTTGGCTGATTGAGATATAAGCGCTGCTCCCCAAGGCAAGACGGAACGGTGGCTTTTCAGCATCTATCGTCGCTATCATGGCATCGACTGTCTTTATCGCATCGCCATTGATTTCGAATGCACCGGACGCCACCGCCCGTCGAACCTCACCGGCGGGTGTGTCTTCATAGCAGGCCAGGGGCTCGGCACGATCCAGGCCAACAGCGAAGTTGGTTTCCGTCGGGCCAGGCTCAATAATCAGGCAATCAATCCCGAATGGCGCAACCTCTTGGGCGACGGACTCGACAAAGCCTTCAATTCCCCACTTCGTCGCATGGTAGAGACTGAAGTTCGGGTAGGCGATTTGGCCTCCCTCCGACGATAACTGAACGATGCGACCGCCACCTTGCTGCCTTAGATGTGGAAGAACCGCGCGAATGAGTTGAATGGAGCCAGTAAGGTTGGTGGCGATTTGGCGTTCAATCTGCGCGTCGCTGACTTCTTCCGCAGCGCCAAAGAGGCCATATCCAGCATTACTTACAAAGATATCAATGTGGCCTAGATCACTGAAGGCCGCATCGACCACCTTATGCACCTGCTTTTTATGGGTGATATCAAGCAGCCCAATCCAGAGACGATCGCCGTATTGCGCCTTCAGGTCATCAAGGCTGCCGTTCTTGCGCAAAGTCGCAGCCACGGTGTCTCCACGCGCCAGCAGTTTCTCGGTCAGCAATCGACCCAAGCCTGTTGAGGTACCTGTAATAAACCATGTCTTTGTCATCTGTCGTCTCCTGTTGAATAGTTGTGCAAAGAACAAGGTCATTGTCGGTGAGTCACCGCTGTGCAACTATCCGTTTAATGTTGGATAACTAGATGCAAATTTCACATGAATAAAAAGCCGGATCTAAATGTACTTGCTGCTTTTGCCGCCATTGCTGCCCATGGCAGTTTTCGCAAGGCTGCGGATGAGCTGGGTATGCCGCCGTCCACGTTGAGCCACATGATGCGCACACTGGAAGCGCAACTGAGCGTGCGGTTATTTAACCGAACCACCCGAAGTGTTGCCTTAACGGATGTGGGGGCCAGGTTATTGAACCGTATTCGGCCTTTGTTGCGTGACTTTGACGCCGCATTTGAGGAGATTGAAATACAGCAAAACCGGCTGAGCGGCACGGTTCGGATCAACTCAAACGAACCCGCCGCCCGCATGTTGCTGCGCCATGTTATTCCGGTTTTTGAACAGAAGTTTCCCGATATTGAGGTTGATCTTGTCACTGAAGGTAGCCTGGTGGATATCGTCGCAGAGGGCTTTGATGCGGGTATCCGTTTGGGCGAAGACGTACCTCAGGATATGATTGCCGTGCGGTTTGGCCCGCAGATCCGGTTTCTGGCCGTTGCGTCTCCCGCTTATCTGGCGGCAAATTCGCCACCGCAAGACCCTGATGATTTACAAAAGCACCGCTGCATCCGTCATCGTCTGCCCAGTGGCAAGCTCTATCGCTGGGAATTTGAAAAAGAGGGCGAAGAGGTGGCTGTTGACGTTCATGGCGGCATCACCCTGGATCATTTGAACCTGATGGCCGAGGCTGCAGCGGCTGGTATGGGCATCGCCTACCTGCCCGACCTGGTTGCCGGGCCTTATCTACAGCAAGGCAAACTGGTGCCCGTGTTGTCGGACTGGTGCCCCGCAGGGCCTGGCCTCTGCATCTATTACCCCGGTCACCGGCATGTACCGGCACCGTTGCGCGCCTTTCTGGATGTGCTTAAGGAAGTAGAAATACCCACTTCGCAATAGCCCCAGGTTTTCAAATGTAGTTCGTGTAAAACAGGCGAGGTAAATGCCCCGAGATATAGTGATAAAGAGTCTTTTTTAAGCCAAAAAAAACACCCCGAAATTTAGATAAAGTATCCAGTTTTCGAGGCGGTTTTTAATTTTAGAGAGTTTTAAGTGGATGTCTTTTAATTTTTATAACCCCTAGAGTGAGTGTGTAATGCTATTGCTTTAGGTATGGAGGCAGTTCATAAACTGGCTTCGAGTATATATTGGTCTGAACCTTCACGTTTAGCACTGCGCGTATTGCCATTGACAACCAGAGTGTAAGCCCCGGGTTGAGCTTGATAGTTCAGTTCGATATTTCCCCCTCTAATGTTGCGTGCAGTAGCAACCGTATTACTGTTAGCATCTAATAAAACGGCTTTTAAATGGAAGTGCGAAGCACCGGCAGTCGGAAAAAGCTCCTGACTTCGGATGGTTATATTAGATGCTCGCTCAATCTCTAGTGCATGTCGATGTGTTCCAAGTGCCGTTTGTGGAGCAGAAGTGCCTGACTCAAGAGACCGTTCTTGGGCACTGTTATTGGCTGATACTTGCCCGATCAGGCTAAGGGTAAGCGCGCTGATGGCAATTGATTTTATAAAAAAGTTAATGTGTGGCATTTTTTTATCTCCTGGATACATACTATTTGCCAATTGCTCGATGCATGGTTAGTGAAGAAATCGAGAGTGGCCACGTTATGGTGTTTAATTACCACCCAAAGAGTCTTCTCTATGAGATGGAAGTTGCTGATGCAGTGCTGTTTTAATACTTGCTAGCACATGATGAATAATAGGATGGGCGCGATTGTTGAGATAGATGTGTTTCTCTTGCGTTATTGCCTATTTCTATATTGTTTAGAAATAAATTAGCTTTTTTGGGTTTTTTTGATGCCCATTGATATTGCGTAGAGGTATCTATAACTTTTATGTAGGGGCTTTATCGTTTAGTGATAGAGCCCCACTTGGATTGAAAGTTACTCCTTTCGATATAGCACCATACCGGCGTGATACAGCACGCCATCGATAAATTCGCCGTCTGCAGTAAAGCCGGTGTCGTCCCAGTATTCGATATAGTTACCCGTCACTTGATAGCGCCCTTGGTAGGCGCTTTCACGCTCACCACGGGCCTCGTCGTAACGATTGTTGGCTAAAAGTTCATGGCGAATGCGACCATCTTTAGTGACCCACATTCCAATATACGGGTGGTCTGCCATGGGGGTATTTCCTTCGTTCTGGATGGTGTGAGCAGAGCTGGTCGCTGGAGAAATAGTGATAATGCCAGCGACCACCAGCGCCCGTGTCCAGTAAATGGAAGGCTTGGGTTCTTGCATGGGTATCCTCGTTCTGCTTAATGACGTTCAGCCAGTAACTCGGACAGCACCTGGGAAGCGGCAATAGCCCGTGGGAAGCCTGCGGGCACCGTGATCAGGTAAACCATCTCTTTAAGCTCTTCTTCGCTAACGCCAATGTTGAGTGCGTAGCCTGCATGAACACGCATCATGCCAACCTCGCCCAAAGCAGCCATTACCGCGACCGCTGCAAGTTGGCGTGTCCGGTCATCAATACCCGGTCTGCTCCAGACATCCCCAAGCGCGTAGGCTTCAGTAGCCTCGGCAAGGAAGGGGAATTCCTCACGCATCGCTTCCAAGTTTGACTGGTTTTCACCCTGATTAAGGCTCCGAATCACTTCTGCGCCTCGCTCGCTGCGTGCTTCCGTGGTTGTTGCCTGGGCAGACATTGAAAACAGGGTGCCGGTGAGCAGCAGGCTGGGGAGTATGACCAGTTGACGTCGTAATCGAGTGTTCATTGCGGGCTCCATTGAGTCGTCGTTAACGATGTGCGGTGTTAGTGGCTCGCGGTAGGTCGCACCACGATATCGCTGGTATCGACGTCATCGGGCTGGTTGATGGCATGGGCTATGGCGGAAGCGATCGCCTCGGGCTTGAGGGCAATCTGGCGGAAAACGTCGATCGCTTTTGCGGTTTCAACGTCGGTGATGGTATGGGCCAGTTCCGACTCCACCACGCCTGGGTAGACACAGGTCACGCGAATATTGTCGGTTTCCTGGCGTAGGCCGTCAGAGATAGCGCGGACCGCATATTTGGTGGCGCAATAAACCGCGGCGGTGGGCATTACAGCGAGGCCGCCGATGGAAGAGATGTTGATCACCTGACCGCTCTGCTGGGCCTGCATCGTCGGCAGCACCGCGGCAATACCATTGAGTACGCCGCGAATATTAACGTCGATCATGCGGTTCCACTCATCCACCTTAAGCGCCGCTAAAGGGGAGAGTGGCATCACGCCTGCGTTGTTGATGATCACATCAATGCGACCATGGGTATTGATCGCGAAATCGGCGAACGCCTGCATATCGTTAAGATCGGTGACATCCAGCGCCTGAAAATCCACCGTGCCGCCCGCTTCGCGAAGGGAGTGGGTCAATGCTTCCAGCCGGTCGGTGCGCCGTGCACCAATGATCAAACGGTGCCCTTGGCCTGCCAGCCAACGGGCAGTGGCTTCACCGATGCCGCTGCTGGCGCCGGTTAATAAAACAACTTTAGAAGTTGGGGTTGATAACGCAGTCATTGGATAATCCTCTCAGTGGGTGACCTAGAGAAGATTAAGCTGTCACGGCAGGTATCTGTATGGGCGATCCTATTGCATCATTGCCTAATCCTATTTGATTGTTCGTGGCAGGCGGCGAGATAAGCCACCAAGCATGTATATTACTCTTAAGAAGTGACCGACTCAGTGAGTTAGTTCAGGTGCGGCAAGCATTACAGAGGTGGTTAACATGACATTGAAGAGCGATGCTGTGGTTTACACTAAGATCGTCGAGTGTTTATACCAATTGGTACCCCATGAAGGGTATACCCAGTCGCTATTGGATGGGGTGCGCTTTATGCGCTCAAACCGACCACTGCAAAACACTTCCGTGCTTTACGAACCAAGTATTGTGATTATCTGCCAGGGCCGAAAGCGTGGCTATTTGGGTGATGAGGTGTATATCTACGATGCACAACATTACTTGGTGTTATCGGTACCTCTGCCATTTACCTCGGAAACAGAAGCCAGCCCTGAGGAGCCCATGCTGGGGATTGCGATCCGCCTGGATGCGGTAGTAATCACGGAGTTGGTGACGATGCTGGAAGCATCGGGTGGGCATGCATCAGAGGTGCCGCGTGGGATGCTCTCCAGCCCGCTGGAAGCGCCGCTGGCTGATGCAACCTTACGGCTGCTGAGTGCGCTGTCCAGGCCAACGGATGCGCATATACTCGCCCCTTTTATCGTCAGGGAGATCTGCTATCGGGTATTGACGGGAGAGCAGGGGGGCAGTGTTCGAACAGCGCTCTCCCATTATGGCCAATTTGGCAAAATCGCTAAGGCGCTCAACCGTATTCATGCCGACTATGCCGATCCGCTGGAAGTCGCCAGTCTGGCCAATGAAGCAGGCATGAGTACGCCAGCCTTTCACGTTCACTTCAAGGCGGTCACTCAGACCTCGCCTATCCAGTACATTAAATCCACCCGCTTGCACCATGCGCGGCTATTAATGATACGTGATGGGGTGACGGCAGCCGCCGCCGCTAGCCGAGTCGGCTATGAAAGCCCCTCCCAGTTTAGCCGCGAATTTAAGCGTTTCTTTGGCCGCCCACCAGCGGAGGAAGTGCGCACCATGAAAGCGAGTCTTGATTTATTGCCACCGACTCATCTGGTCGATATCGCTGTGCCTCACTAAAATCGAGTCTAAAAATAACCCTTAATTGCCACTCGTATACCCTTTACTGCGCTTACTTGTCGTACCCTTGCGGGTCCCGGTACTTTTCCTTCTTGTATAGCTTTTCCTGGTTTTACCCGCGCGCTTTGCCGGGCCGCCAGCTTCCCCCTGGGCGGTTTGCAGGCTCTGCCTTAACTTGGCCGCATCGCTATGGGTGAGCAGGCCACGTAAGTCGTCCAGTAATGCCTGTTGAAAGGCGCCTGGGTCGTCCTGCTGTTCGGCAATGGCGCGTAGGCGCTGCTCCCATAAGGCGGTGCGCTCCGGCGTGCTCACAGCGCTGGGCAGGGCGGCGATTAAGGCGCAGCCAAGCTTGGTGGCGCGCAGGGCTTTTTGCTGGCGCACTAAATAGCCGCGCTGTACCAGGGTTTCGATAATGCCTGCGCGGGTGGCTTCGGTGCCCAGGCCATCGGTGTCTCGTAGAGTGCGGCGAACGGCGGGGTCATCCACGTAGCGGCCGATGTTCATCATCGCCTTGATCAGGCTGGCATCGGTGAAGGGCTCTGGGGGGCGAGTTTCCTTCTCTTCTACGCCTGCGTCCAGCGCTTGGCAGGGCTCACCCTGGGTGAGTGGCGGCAGTGGCGGAGTTTCATCGCGGGTGGTGAAAAGCGGCTTCCAACCGGGGTCAAGAATGCTCTGGCCACGGGCGCGGAAGGCTTCGTTAAGCAGGGTGAATTCCGCCTTTACCTCAAAGGTGCGCAGGGGGCGATAGAACTGCGCCATGACGTTGCGCACCACCAGCCGAAACACATGGCCTTCGGTGTCGGAAAGCTGGCTGAAATCCGCCGGTTTGCCGGTGGGGGCAATGGCGTGGTGGGCGCCGACTTGCTTATCGTTCCAAGCCTTGGAGCGCAGCGTAAAATCCGCGCCATTAAGCCACTGTTGAAGAGTCGGATCGTTTTGACAGGCGTCCGTTAAGCTTTTACGGGCAAGCTGAAGATGATCTTCAGGCAGGTAGCGGCAGTCTGACCGCGGATAGGTAATCAGCTTGTGGCGCTCGTAAAGGCGTTGGCAAATATCCAACACCATCTGGGCGGAGAGCCCATACCGTCGTGCGGCGTCTACCTGCAGGGCTGAAAGCGAATAGGGTAGCGGTGGTGCCTGGCGTTTCTCCTGCTGATCGAGTTTGGTCAATTGGCCTGATGCACCGGGCAACTGAGCGGCTAACGCGTCGGCGGGCGTGCGATCAATTAAGCGCCCTTGGTCATCTAGCGGTTCGTGCTCTTTGGGCGCCCACCAGGCGCGCAATTGGCCTTGGGCAACCTTTAAATCCACCCACAGCGGGTAAAAGGGGTGGGGGACGAAGTCGCGGATGGTGTTATCCCGACGCACAATCAAGCCCAGCACGGGGGTTTGTACGCGGCCTACAGAGAGCACGCCATCGTGCCCGGCCTGGCGGCCGGTGAGTGTCCAGGCGCGGGTAAGATTAATCCCATACAGCCAGTCGGCCCGGGAGCGAGCCTGGGCAGCCTCAAACAGGGGCTGAAACTCGGTATTAGGGCGCAGCCTGGCCAGTGCTCGGCTGACCGCGGGCTTGTTCAGATCGCTAATCAGCAGCCGCTGCACCGGGCCGCGATACTTCATATGCTCTATGACTTCCTGCACCAGCAACTGACCTTCCCGATCGGGATCGCCCGCGTGCACCACATCCGTCGCTTGTTTGATCAGCTTGCGAATCACCGCTAATTGGCCGCGAGCTTTAGGGCGCGGCATTAGCTTCCACTGGGCGGGTACAATGGGCAGTCGGTCCAGCCGCCACTGTTTATCGGCGGGGTCGTAGGCTTCTGGGGGTGACTGCTCCAGCAAGTGCCCAAGGCACCAGGTGACGGTCGTATCACCGCAGTTAATCGCGCCATCCTGGCGTCTGCTAGTTCCCGGTAGCGCCTCGGCAATGGCTTGAGCGAGGCTGGGTTTTTCGGCAATTATCAGTCGCATAGCAGCGAAGCCTTCATCGTATCCATCGGTAGCCGCTATGGTAGCAGACGCTCCAAAAATTAGGTGGAACGGCGCAGGATAGTGATGCGGCTGGTGGCCAATGCTGTTAAGTTGTACAAATTGTGTATAAATAATTTGGTGTGGCGAGATTTAAGGGGTATAGCCAATGCGTGAGCGAGGCAGAACACGACGATTGATGGGCTTGGGCGCACGCACCGGTGGCGCGCTGTTGAAAACACGGCTTGGCGGCCAGGCGGACTGGCGCGCACTGGGTGAAGCGCTGTTTGAAGGCCTTTCAGAGCTAAAAGGCCCCGCCATGAAGCTGGCCCAGGTGATGTCCCAGTGGGATGATTTGCTGCCGCCAGATCTCGCTGAGGAGCTCGCTCGCCTGCAGCGTCAGGCCGAGCCTATGCCCTGGCCAAAAATTCGTGAAGCATTGGTGCTGCAGTATGGGGATATCGATCACCACTTCAGTGAGATTGAGGAGCGACCCTTTGCCAGCGCTTCCATGGGACAAGTGCACCGGGCCACCACCCACGCGGGTGAAACCATTGTGCTCAAGGTGCAGTATCCTGGTCTGGCTGAGGTATTAGAGAGTGATTTAGTGCAAGTACGGCGCATTATGCGCCTGGGTCGCTGGTTTAAGGTGCCTCAGGCCAGGTTGGACGCGCTGTTTGAAGAGTTGGCCTCAGGGCTGCGGGAAGAGTTGGACTATAAAGCCGAAGCGGCGGCGTTGGCCCGCTACCGGGAGCGCTACAAGGATAATCCGCGGTTAGTGATTCCAGAGCCGCTGTTCGAGCTATCGGGTGAGCATGTGTTAGCCATGCGCTTTGTAGGTGGCACGCCGCTGCGTGACCTGGCAACTGCCGACGACGCAACCCGCCAGAGTATTGCCCAGGCGTTGGCGGACTGGATCACCGAAGAGCTGTTCACCTACGGTGAGCTTCACGCTGACCCTCACGCCGGTAATTTCGCTGCGGATGATCAAGGCCGGCTGGTCATTTACGATTTAGGGGCGGTGATAACGGTGCCTGAGGCGCGGCTGACGGCGATGATGCAGCTGCTGAATGCAACGCTCAAGTATGACGCCATGGGCATGGACGAAGCTCTCATGCAGATGGGAGGGCGCCAGGGGCAGGGTGCGCCACTGGCGCTTTATCGCGAATCGGCGGAGTGTATTGCTCCGCTGTTTGAACCTGGCGAGCAGGATTTCAGCGACGTGCGTGTGCATCGCCGTTTGCGAGAGCTAACGCCTAAGGTGTGGGCGGCCATGGATCGGCTTCAGCCACCGGCGGATACGCTGCTGCTATCCCGAGCGTTAAACGGCCACTACTGGAACTTGGTGCGTTTAGGTGCGCGACTGGATATGCATAAGCGAACACAGCCACTGCTTGAATGGACACCCACCCCTAACTGAGGGGTTTGAGCCAAAAGACCATGGTTTTGTGGCTCTCTTCGCGCTCGCCGAGATCTTTCCAGGCGAAGGTGGTGACTAGCTTGTCGTGGCGCTGATAGCCCTGTGCATTCCAAAAGCCATGGAGCGGGCGGTAATTGGTGGGCTCAGCAGGGTGACCATCGGGGCGCTCCACAGCACAGAAGGCTGCTAACTCGAATCCCTGCTGCTTGGCATGGGCTTCGCGCTCGGCCATAAAGCGCTTGCCAATCCCGTGGCCGCGGTAGCCGTGGAGCAGTAGGGATTCACCATAATAAAACACCCGCTCAGGTGGGATGCTGTTGGCCTCAAACGGGAAGCGGAATTCGTCGACCTCATCTGCCAGGGGTTGCCCGGTGGCAGCACCTACCAGTTGATCACCATCAAGCGCCAACACGAATAGACTCGCGGGGTTTTTTGCGTAGCGGCCTAAGTAGTCCGCCTCGTAGCTGAGTTCGCCGTCGTATAGGTAGGGATAATCACGAAATACCTCAATCCGAAGGCGGGCTAACGCCGACAAATAGGGCGTTATCTGGGTGCCTTGGCAGACGGTAATGGTCGGTGGGTGCATTGTATCGTTCTCGGCAGTTCAGATGCTGCACAGTTTGCGTAAAAATTCCACTCTAGCAGCCCTCAATGGCCTCGCCAATCCTCTCTGCGAGGATCCTGGCGGTCATGCTAGACTATGCGGCTTTAAACACAGTGGAGACGGCAATGCTGGCGGTATGGGTCGATCAGCTGCTGGGATTTGCCTCCGGGGCACTCTCGGCAATCAGGCAACAGGAACACTATCCGGACTTCATGACCTGGGTGCGCGCCAAAGGCGCGGACGCTTTTGATGGCGATGTGGCAATGGCCCAGGCGCTTGCCCCCGTGCTGTGGTCACAAACGCCCCTTGAACGGCTTGATTTTGCCTGTGAATCGCTTGCCACGCCTGGTCGTAATGAGCCGTGCTGGTGTGACTCTGGGCGAAAATATAAGCAGTGCTGCTACAAGGTCGAGTTCCCCACCGAAATCCCCGATCAAATGATGTGGATGCTGTCGCTGCGGGAATGGAAAGGCGCGACCCTAAAAGCCGCGCTGGATAGCCAGCAGGCGCCGCCTCAAGCACTGTTAGAAGCGGGGCTGATTGCCGCGGAAAGTGGTCAAACCGGCCGCGCGATGCAAATTCTCGAATCGCTGTTTGATGGCAGCGACTGGTCCCGGCTGCCGGAACAGGCTGAACCTGCCTTTGAAATCCTCTTGGACATTTACCAAGAGCGCGGCTTTAACCGCAAGCGCGCTGAGTTACTTGACGATGTGATGGAGCGGGGGCCGCTATTCTTACGCGGCGTGGCCCTCGAGCGGCTGTGCTTAATGCACCTGGATAATGATGACCTGGATAGCGCCCGGGGAGCTTTCGTTAAAGCCCAGCAGGCGCTGCCGGATTCCCCTACCTTGGCCTATATTGAAGCCATGCTGCTGTTGCATGAGGGGCACGAGCAGGAAGCCAAAGAGCGCGCTGATTTTTGGTACCGCCGCCTGGTTCGCCAGGGCGAGCTGGATGAAGATCAGCTGGAGTTTTTGGCCGCGCTAGCGGAAAACCCTGGTGCTACCCTGGCCGATCAGTTGCTGAGCGCTGAAGAGGACTTGGCCACCCCGTTGGTGGCGCTCCAAGCCCTGCTGGCTGCGCTGCCCACCGCGCCAAAGATTGACATTACCGCTGACCCGGAAAGCGGGCGGCTGCTTTACCATACCAGTGCGCGCGAGGCGACACTGTTTGCCGCTTGGCATGAGCAGTTTCAAGTGCTGGTGGATGAAGACGTGGCGCTGGGCTTTCAAGCAGACCCCTGGGGCAATGCCATTGAGTGGATGTCGGCGCTGTGCTCGCATCCTGAATGGCTAGACGCGCCGCAGGTGGTCCAAGATTTAACGCTAGCGCTTACCAGCCGTTTTGGCAGCCTGCCGTGGATGGCGCCCAGCCTATTGGAGCCACTGGCGCTGCGTTTATCCCGATGGCTGGAGCAGGCCCGCGCGGAAGGCGATGGCAACCTGTGCTGGGACGATGCCAACAATGCCATGTTGCTGCGCACCGGGTTGGCGCTGGTGGTGGGGATGGAGCGGGGCGCCCGTCAGCACTCCCGTGAGCTGGCGGAAGAGCTATTGCTCATTGACCAGGAAGATAGCTTGGGCCTGCGCGAATTAGTCCTGGACCAGCTGCTGCGTGATGATCGTAACGAAGAGGCGCTGGCGTTAGCGGAAGAGAACGACGATGACGACGGGTCGCTGGTGCTGGGGCTGTTAATGGGGAAGACCTTAGCGCTTTATCGCCTTGAGCAGCGGGAAGCCGCAGAGCGGGCGCTGGGAGAGGTGCTGAGCCATAATCGCTATGCGTTAGAGCTTATTTGCGCCGAGAGCCCACGCCCCTCAATGCCCCACCCTGATGGCCAGGTTGATCCTGGCTCCCGGGCGGAGGCGTGGCAGTACCGCACGTTGATGCGCGACCAGTGGCGCACGACGCCCGGGGCGCTGGATTGGCTAGAGGCGCATCGCTAACCTCTGTCCCGTGGGATGCGTTTTAAAGCCAGCTAGAGCCCGCTTAGGCGGGCTGTGGCCTGTTGGGCATCGGCACTAACTGTTTATCTCGGCTTATCCAGACAGCAAGCGCAATGGCGGGTAAGCCGAGTAGGGTGGCCACCACAAAGAAGGTGGCGTATCCCTGGGCAGTCACGACAATACCGCCGAAGCCGCTTAGAAACTTGCCGGGTAGCGTCATGAGCGATGAGAATAGCGCGTACTGGGTCGCCGTATAAGCACGTGAGGTAAGGCTAGACAGAAAAGCGATAAATACCGCGCTGGCAAGGCCATTGGCTAAGTTATCGCCGACAATCGCCAGCACCAGCATCGGTAGTTGCTGGCCTGCTAGCGCAAGCAGTGCGAACAGAAGGTTGGTCAGCGTTGCCGCAGCGGCACCAATAATGAGCAGTGGCCCAATGCCGTAGCGTGCCACCAGCAGTCCTCCAAGTATGCCCCCCGTAATACTCATGGCAATCCCGAAGACGTTAGTGACATTGGCAATGGTGGCCAGTGAGAAGCCCATGTCGATATAGAGGGGGTTAGCCATAGAGGCCATGGCTAAATCGCTGATTCTAAACACGGCAATAAACACTAAAATCCACAGCGCCTTCACGCCGTAGCGGCTAAAGAAGTCGGTGAATGGACATACCAGCGCACCAATGCTCCAGGCGCCCAGGCGGCGTAGCAGTTTGGGTTTGCCGCGGCTGGCGCGAATAAATGCTCGCACTTTGGGTTCGTGGATCAGTTGAATTGAGAGTGAGGCACGCTTAGGTTCAGGGCGCAGCAGCACGGTGAGTACGCCAACGCCCATTAATGCCGCCATGCTCATATAGGCGACATCCCATGAAGCAGACGCTGCTATATAAAGTGCCCCAGCGCCAGCGGCCAATAGCCCCCCGCGATAGCCAATAATATAGGTAGAAGCCATAGCGGCTTGCATATCATCATCGGCGGACTCAATACGGTAAGCATCAATCGCAATATCTTGGGTCGCCGAACCAAAGGCGACGAGTAGTGCAAACATCGCCACCCAGCCGAGATTGCCCACCGGGCTTAATCCCGCTAGTCCCACCAGCCCAGCCGCAATCATCCCCTGTGCCAGCAACATCCAGCCACGGCGTTGGCCAAAGGCTCGCGTCAGTATCGGTAGCGCCAGTCGATCCACTATCGGCGCCCAGAAAAACTTGATCGAATAGAGCATGCCGATCCAGGCAAAAAAGCCAATCGCCGCGACTTCAACGCCATCGCTGCGTAGCCAAGCGGAGAGCGTTGAAAACACCAGCAGAAACGGCAGACCGGCAGAAAACCCCAAAAACAGCATGGTGATGACGGGCGCACGAAAATAAATGGCCAGGGCTGCAAGCCAGCTACGCTGGGGGGTAAGGGTGGGCATAAAGTGCTACTCCTGGGGAAAGACCCTAGCAATGACCAAGTGATAAACTAGTGGAGTGTTTTATCACAAAGCCGACAGCTTACCGGAGAGGAGTTTTCCATGTCGATTACCGCGCATCAGGTAGTTACCTTGCACTATGTTCTTAGTGACGTTCTCAGTGATGGCAGCAAGCGAGTATTGGATGACTCTCAAGCACGCGATAAACCGCTGGAGTACTTGCATGGGCACGACAATATAGTGCCAGGGCTCGAGCATGCCTTGGCGGGCCAAGTCGCTGGCGCTGAGCTAAGCGTTCAACTGATGCCTGCTGATGCCTACGGTGTGCGCAATGAAGCGCTGGTTCAAGAGGTTAGCCGCGGCTCTTTTGGAGGTGCCGAGCTGACCCCCGGCAGCAGCTTTCAAACCGAGGGTGAAGCAGGTCCGCAGATTGTTACTGTGTTGGAGGTTGACGGAGACAGCGTGACGGTGGATACCAACCACCCTTTGGCGGGGCGCACGCTGCATTATCGGGTCACTATTCTGGATGTGCGTGAAGCCACCCGCGCTGAATTGGCTAAAGGCCATCCACTGCCTCCAGGCACAGAGCACAGCAAAGTGGAAGACCGCAAGGTGTTATAGCTTAACGATAACGCTGATAGCTCAAAAAATTGATCGTTATCAATTTTCCCTTTAACCGGTTTTGCCTGCCCTGCATAACTTGATCCAGGTCATCTTTCTTCCGCCGTTGAGTCGCTAGTATGAATGCATACATCACGGCGGGAGGAATCACCATGTATTGGGATGACGCAGTTATTTTTGGCCTAGTCACCGTCGCGTTAGTGATTGCATTTATGGTGGGTTGGGTGGGCTTTGTGATTCGCGATCACCTGCGTAAGGATGAGCGCAAGAAATAGCCCAATCAGCTGATGTAAACGTTGTCAGGGGAGGGGGTTTGCTATCTTAGTGAGCCTCCTGTTGCCAGCCCATATTGGGCTGGCTTTTTTTTTGGGTTTGAAACAGTCAGAGGGTAGATAAAGTATCAAGGGTAGAAAAGCGACGGGGGGTGAAAAAGTATTAAAAGTACTTAGCTTACGTTTAAGAGCAATGCAAGGCGTGCTCTGGTAAAGTTCAGTGAAGTAAAACTCACATCAGGAAGCTTTACCATGAATGCAGTTGCTTCATACCGCAGCCCATGGGGTCATGCACGTGGTCGGTTGGCGAGTCTTTTGATGGTCGCGGGCCTAACTCTACCTGTTGTCGCTTCAGCTCAGGCGCTGAATGTGATCAACGGCGATACTACTCAAAAGATAGCGTTAAGTGACTTGCGCGAGATATCCGACACAACCTTTACCCTTTATGACCCCTATCAAGGACGCGAGGTTGAGATGCAGGGCGTTGCATTTCAAACCTTTCTCATTGAACAATTTGGTGAGGTGCCCCCAGCACTTCACTTTATCGCCTGGGATGACTACGAAGTCACCCTTGACGGATGGGACGACCCTAACTGGTATTTGATTACTAAAGAGGATGGTGATCCACTCACCATCCGCTCACGTGGTCCTGTTCGGCTGGTCGAGCGCGACTATGGTGACCGCGACGTCGAAAACCTGCGTGAATTTAACGACTGGATCTGGATGATACGCAGCATTGAGGCGAAGTGGTGACATCCGAACCCAAGACCGCTGATCAGTCGCTCATGCAGACGCGGCCTTTAACGCGACGGTATCGTTATGTGACATGGCTGTCATTAAGCTTGATGAGCTTTCTGGGGCTAATGATATTGATTGTGTATGAGGCCCGCTGGGTATATCCCGAAATTCAGGCCTATTTCAGCCAAACCGGGAATCTGACTGGCCAGCAGCTAGCAACTCGTTCGCGGATGTATCTGCAAAATGCCCAGTCTGAGTTGTTGGCCGAACAGCCCGAGGAAGACGCAGTCGATGCCGCGATCATGAACATTGAATTGGCCTATGGTTTATTTAATGTGCATGTTTATCGACAACAGTACGAGTGCACTGAGCCCAGTTTGGTAGAGTTAGATCGCTTATTGGTGCAGTTGCAGTTAGAGGCGAGAGAAATAGAGCGGCTTACTGCGGTAGGCGAGCTGTTTACGCCTATTGAGTGCCTGACCCATATTGAAATGGTTCAATTAGACCGACGCGGTGAGGCGATTAATGCGTTCTCTGAAAGCACTCGTCAACACAATCAAGTGCTCACCTATGCCAGCCTATTAATTTTTGCCCTGGGGTTGGTGTTTTGGTGGCTCCACGAGCGCCAGCTGCGCCGCACCGACCGGGCGACACAAGAGACCTTTGCGTGGATGCAGCGCGCAATGAGTGACCCGTTAACGGGCGTAGGCAATCGCAGTGCGCTGTATCAAGACGTATTGGCAAAACAGGATCAGTCATTGGGGCTGATTCTAGTTGATATTGATTTTTTCAAGCAGTACAACGACGCCGTTGGGCACCCGCAGGGGGATAGGCTGTTGCGTCAATTGGCAACGCTAATTGGTCAGTCGCTTAATAATGAGGCGCAACTCTATCGCTTGGGGGGCGATGAATTCGCAGCTGTTACGCCGTGTTCTAATACAGCAACCCTAGGGAAGTATTGCCACCAACTTATTCATGCCTTGAGCGAGGCCAACTTTCCGCACCCCGCCCATCCTGATAAAAAAAGCGTTACCTTAAGTGTCGGCGGGACATGCTTCACTGCCGGTGAAAAAGGCTTTGCCGTTGCCTATGAAGCAGCCGATAAAGCGCTCTATCAAGTTAAAACAGCGGGTCGAGATGGCTGGCAGGTTACTGAAGACGCATAACGTCAGCGTACATGGGGGCCAGCCTGCCTAGCAGTTCATTGCGGGCGCCTAGGCCAATACCTTCCTCTTGCATGGCGGCGTCAAGATACTCGACCAAGCGATTAAAGTGAACATCGGTCAGCCCCATATGTTGATGCGCACGGTCCATTGGAGGTCCTTCATAACGGCAGGGCCCGTCGCTTACATCGCACAGTTGAGTGGCCAGCGATTCGGCAAATAAATCGATGTTGCTGTTAGCAAAAAAGCCCACCATCTCATCATCATCGGCAATCCGATATAAAAGGTTTTCGACCACCGCGTCGATATTGGACTGTCCGCCCAGGCGCTCATAAAGTGTGGCTTGATGGCTCGCACAGCCAGCCACAGTCAATAGGGCTGTTACACACAGCGTTGCTAGTAAATAGCGGCGCATTTTACTTCCTTTTTATCATTACACGGACAGTTATCGTTATACGGATAGTTATCGCTATACGGACAGTTATCGTTATACGAATAGCTTAAAAAGCGGCCTGAAGTGACAGATAACCGCCTTGCTGTGATGGCAAGCCAGCGATGTCGCCTAAATCCAACCATGCGCCCGTCAGCGATAGATGCTTATTGAAAAAGTAAGCGCTATAGAGACTCTGCCAGTCGTCCTCTTGGGCCGCACTTAGATTATCGGGTTTTTGGCGATATTCGGCGCCTACTATCCACTGCGGGGTGATAAATACGCCCACACTGCCCTCGGCTACCCACGAGCGGCTCCCCTGATCGCCGCCAAAACCAAGTAATCCACCTTGATTGGCTTCGGTATTGCGTAGCGTCGCATTGAGCAGCACGTTGCGCCCAGCCACGGCACTGAACAGTAGTTTGCTGGCGCTGAGGTAAGCATCCGTCCCGCTGGTTGCATTGGCACCAAGAGCGGTGGGAATAGTGCCATCGTCGACTCTTTTGTGCTGTACGCCAAGGCTCCAAATGCCCCAGGGGTGATAGAGCACATCTCCGAATAAACGCAGTTTGGCGCCGTAAATATCCTGGCTCAATTCTCCGCCTAGGGTTTCCAAATCAAGCCGCTGGCGAGCAACAGAGAGCTCAGCACGATCATAGATATTAAGGCTGGCGCCGGTCACTGTTAGGCGATAATCATTCACCCATGCGCGAGTAGCTGCCGCGGTAACGCCTACTTCTTGTTCGCTGGCGGTGCTTGACAGCACCGCCCAGGGGGATAAACCGCCTCCCGCTGCCCCTTCGATAGCACTCACTCCCCCGGTTCCAAGAATGCGGCTACCCGCCAACGATGGCATGGCCGTGGCGATGCAGAGTGTAGCGATGGCTACCAGCGCAAGATGTTTGGACGCCACCGATACAAACAGGCCAGGTAGTGACGCGCAGTAATGGGGAGACACAGATTTAAATAGGGTCATGGGGTTCTTTGAGCCGATTTTCTAATGGATGGGCTTTCTTTTTTGGATAGATCTTTGCAGGGCAGTTCAAGCGGCGTGAAACTGTCTAACCAATCGGTAAGCGCTTCCCCCGGCATTGGTTTGGCTATCCAGTAGCCCTGCAGGTAGTCACAGCCAAGCTGACTTAACAGCTCTGCGCTGGCACGATTTTCGACGCCCTCCGCAACAATCTTTAAACCTAAGTTGTGGCCCATTTCGATCGTGGAACGCACAATGGTTTGGTCTTCTTCTTGGCTATCAAGCTTCATTACAAACGATTTATCGATCTTTAACTCGTCGATGGGGAGGCGTTTAATTTGTGCCAGCGATGAATAGCCTGTGCCGTAGTCATCGACAGCAATTTTCAATGCCAACTGGTTTAATTCAATTAGCGTTTGTGTTGCTGCATCAACATCTTGCATAACGGCACTTTCTGTCACCTCTAACGCCAGTTGATCCGGGGTTAAGCCATGCTGGGAAAGTAAATGGTGAATGCGCTGAGCCAGCGCTGGATTGATCACGTCACTTGCTGAAAGGTTGATCGCGACCGATAGCTGATACCCTTCAGATTTCCAAAGACGTAACTGGTTACATACGTGGGCGAGCATCCAGCCTGTCAATAAACCGATACTCCCCGAGCGCTCTGCAAGGTCGATAAACTCATCAGGCGGTACGAATCCAAGGGTGGGATGTCGCCAGCGCATGAGAGCCTCGAATTGAAATACGTTGCCGGTCTGAGTGTCCACTTTGGGCTGGTAGGCCATCCATAGCTCGCCGTTGTCAACCGCACCTTGCAGGTCTCGGATCAGCATTAACTGACGCAGATGCTGTTCATCCTGACCATCAATGTAACGGGCATGGCTCTTTTTATGTCTCAGCGCATGGTCTAGCGCGATGTCGGAACGCCGTAAAAGAAGTTGAGGCGTGTTGCCATGGGCAGGGAAATTCACCTCACCGGAGGTGAATGAGGGCGTAATTAATGACTTCTCTACGCTAATTGGCTGACTGAGTGAGTTGACTAACTGCTCAAAGGTAGCGTCATCACATGTTGAATGGTTAATTAAGAGTACCAGCTCCGCGCCATCCAAACGGTAGCCTTTGACGGTGGGCGCGGGTAGCTGCTGAATGCGCTTGGCAAGCGTGACCAATACGTAGTCGCCCAGCGCGTAGCCAAAGGTGTCATTAAGGCTGCGAAAGTCATTGATAGCAAAACGCAGCAGGGTGAATGGTTTGTTCAGCCGAATATAGTGCTGAAGGTCTTCCAGCGCACTAATGCGGTTGGGAAGGTCGGTGAGCAGGTCGTGGCGAGATTGGTGGCGCAGAGTCGACTCGCGTTTGGCGATATCTTGCTGCATGGAGAGCAGTGTACGGGCGAGCAGACCTGTTTCTGCTATCGACGACCCTTCAGGAATATGCTCAACTCGCTCACCTTGACCGATACGCTGGGCGGCCCGAGCAATGGCAACAAGCGGTTTGCTGATGCTACGTGCGCTCCACATGGCAATGGCTAATGTCAGCAAGAGCATAAGCCCCACAATAATCACTAGCTGCCACTGTAGTTGACTGTAAGCTCCAAGCAACTCATCCCGAGAGAGCTGAATGATGGCAAATGATTGGTGTTGCTCATTGGCCAACAGTGTAGAGATGTAAGACAGGTAATCGTCATCGTCAGATATGTGGCTGCGAGATGCATTACGCCCTTCTGTTAAACTGTCGCCATGGTCACTCATTAAGCGCATGGCCAGCTGCTCTTGATGAGAACTGGCTAAATAGCTGACCTCGCCGGAGGCATCGTAAGTCACGATGCTAATATCCAGTCCTGTGAGTGCGTTAATTTCCTGGGTAAACGTAGTGTCAATTAAAAAACCCATGCCGACCCAACCAATCAGATTGGGCGCGCGAACGGGCATTAGCACGAACTCATAGGGCTGGCCGCTATCAATCACCACCCCAACCCCACTCCCCGATTGCTGGGCGGTTTCAAACAGCTCTGGAAAGGGCATTGAGCCCCCTTGTTCGTGATGGCTACTTGCCATCACGTTTCCACCCAGATCACTGAGCACAACCATATCCGCTTGAGCGCGATCGCCGTGATTGGCAAGCACTGAGTTGAGAGTGGCGGTGTCCTGAGTGGCCACTGCACTTTTAAAGCCAAAGTCGTCCGTCAAAATGGACACGTTATTACGTAGTTGTTCACCACGAATATCGAGCAGCTGGTTAAGCACGCGCGCGCCGACTTCAAGACGTTGACTGCCTTTGGCCAGGGCATCGTTTTGAGTGGCGCGCAAAAAAGCGACCCCAGTAGCCAGCTGTGAAACGATGACAACGGTTAACAGCACCAGCGTTAAGCGCGTGCGGAAACGCATGAACACCTCTGAGATTAAAAAAGCACTCTACGGCGCTCTAATCAATGATTGTGAGTAGCGTCCCGGAAACGCTGCTGCAACGGCGAAAGCGTGGCTGGCTGTATAGGCGTTGCGTTAAGTTCAAGCACGGCGACTACGTTCTCTGTATTACTGATATCGCCTTCCCACCAAATAGTTTGGCTATCGTCCATCTGGCTGTGCCAAACCCGCATGCGGTGGCGGCCTTCGGGCATCGTGGGCAGGGTTAATTTTCCTTCGCTATTGGTCAGCGCTGCGTAAGGGGCATCGCTGACGACAATAAATGCTTGCATATGGTCATGAATATTACACCCCAGTACTACCACGCCGGCCTGGTCCAAATGGATAGGTGGGGGCGTTTCACTTAAGTAGAGTTCCAGGTCAAATGTCTTTGCTGGTGAAAAAGAGAAGACATGATGACGGGTTGTATCTTCATTCGGAAAAGCGACATGGCTGCCGGTGGGCACAGTGATCACATGTGGGTCAAAGGCGGCATTACGCTGATAGACGTAGTCTTCCACTGGTGTGGCTGAAGGGCGCTCGAAATATACCTCTACGACGGCATCATTAAGCGGCTCGCCATCGCTGTTGGTTACAATAACGTCATTAGCCAGTGCCTGGATGCCAACACACATGCCCAGTAGGCTTACGGGAGGAAGCCACCAATGGATGGGGTTTCTAATCAAGTTATTGACCATGAAGCAGTTCCCTAAACATTATTTATTATGAAATTCATAATGTGAGTATTTTTTAAGAAAGTCATCCTGTTTAATTAACGCTGCTCTCACAGATGTGTAAAAAAAGAGCAAACAATGGGGAAATACGCCTGTTCTGTAGCGATCGTGCACGGTGTTGTTTAGAGTGAAGTTAATGCAAAACGGTGTTCGATAACTACGGAGAAGAAAAATGAGCAAGGATGAACAGACCTCTTCACTAAAGCAGCGTCGCTCCCGTCGGCAAGTGCTAGCAAGCCTGGGTTTGGGTATGGCAGCCCTTTATGTCGCCCCTACACTGCTGTCGTTGGATCAAGCGGAAGCACGGGGAAGACGTCGATCAAAGCCCAGCTATTCAAGACCTGGTTTTTCAAGGCCTGGTTTTTCAAGACCTGGTTTTTCAAGACAAAGCTATTCACGGCCCAGCTATTCACGCCCCAAACACTCCCAGTCACCTCATCGGCGTGCTCAGTATTCAAGACCGGGTCATCGTCACGATCCCTATGCCCGTGGTTATCAATCACGTCCGCGGTGGCAGCGTGATGGTGTGATTGAGTTGCGTATCAGTCGGCTACTGCCGCATCGGTGGTGAGGATGGCTATGACGATGACTATTAATTCTATTACTGACTATGAACTTCCCGGTTTAGGCCCCTGTGTCCGGCTGGTGAATGCGCAGCCAGTGCTGCCTGTTCTCAAAGCCGCGATGTCCGGCTGGCCATTAGCAGAGTGCCCGCGCCAATCTTCAGAACCCGACATCTGTGTCTGGGGGAAAGACGGTGGATTCTGGCAGCAGGCACCCGCACTGCCCAAGGGTATGTGGCTAGACACATCGGTGGGTGCTGCCTGTAGTGTTATTGCTGATGTGGCGGGGGCATTCCTGCGACACCATACTGACTATGTTGGCTTGCATTGCGGTTCTGCCGAGATAAATGGTCAATTAGTGATTTTTCCTGAATCGCACCGCGCCGGTAAAAGCACACTGACGGCTGCTTTTGCAGCAGCAGGTTATCGAGTGTTCGGCGATGATGTGGTAGCCCTTACGCCTAAGGGGGAAGGGGTGTCGCTTGGCATTGCCCCGAGGTTGCGTTTACCGCTGCCCAGGGCGATTGATGAAGCGTTTCAGGACTTTGTCGCTACCCATCAGGGCCCAAGCGATAGTCGTTACGGCTATTTGAAGCTTGATGAAACGCTTTTGGCGAACCACGGTGATAAGCGTCCGATTGGCGCCATTATATTGATAGACCGTGACAGCAATATCACCACTCCCCAGCTAACGTCGCTTCAGCACGGGGAGGGTCTATGGCAGTTATTGAAGCAGAACTTTGCCGATACGCTGTCCGACCATGAGCTGATAACCAAGTTTTTGCCATTAGTGAAACGCATCCCTTGCTTTCTGTTGCGCTACTCCGATGCTTATAACGCGGCTGAGTTTGTAGGGCGTAACCTTGAGGGAGCATTGAAGGCACAGTCTATTGCCTACCTGTCTCCTTCCTGCACTGCGGCAGCACCAACAGCGCCTGCACTGGATAGAGATGATAAGCGCTGCTGGCGAGCCTGTAAGACCGCCCATGAGTATCCTCTAGGCAATGAGCTGTTTGTGATTATCGAAGAGGGCGGTGCGATTCATCGCATGAATGTTACAAGTCGCGCCATATGGCTGCTCTTGCAAAATGAAGCGCTAGATATCGGTGAGTTAAGCGAAACGTTAACCGGGTTTTTTATGCCGGTATCCCGTGAGCAAGTCACCAAGGACGTGGCCGAGTTGCTCGGCCAGTTTTTGTCTGCTGGTTTAATTGAGGCAGTTAAATGTCCAAACTAACCTCAGCCGCAAGCGAAACGCCTGCCACCGCACAGTAGGCGGTGGCAGGTGAGCTGCGCAGGGGCCTGCGTTGGATAGCTGTGTTAGTGAGCTTTCTCACACAAAAAGTCGACAATCTGATCCGCAGGTACCATGGTCGCTTCGCTATCCCGGCGGCCTTTGTATTCCAGTTCTCCGTTGTCTAAGCCACGGTCGCCAATCACCAAGCGGTGAGGAATACCGATCAGTTCAAGATCGGCAAATTTAACGCCGGGGCGTGTGTCGCGGTCATCCAGTAAAACGTCTAACCCTGCGGCGCTCAGTGCTTGGTAGAGACGTTCCGACTCTTCGCGTACGCGCTGGGACTTGTGCGCATTCATCGGTACTAACGCGACCTGGAACGGCGCGATGGCGTTCGGCCAGATAATGCCGGATGCGTCGTGATTTTGCTCAATGGCAGCAGCCACCACGCGGGTCACGCCGATACCGTAGCACCCCATCCAGGGGTGGCTGGTTTTTCCGCTGTCGCCCAGCACGCTGGCGTTCATGGCCTGAGAATACTTTTGTCCGAGCTGGAAGACGTGGCCAACTTCAATGCCGCGCTTAATGGATAGCGTGCCCTGGCCATCGGGGGAGGGGTCGCCTTCCACTACATTACGCAGATCGGCGACTTCGGGCAGCGCCACATCGCGCCCCCAGTTAATGCCGAAGTAGTGCTTGCCTTCAATATTGGCACCGGCGCCAAAGTCGCTCATCAGAGCAACGCTGTGGTCGGCAATAATGGGCATATCAAGGTTCACCGGTCCAAGCGAGCCAAAGCCTGCGCCGGTTGCCGCGCGAATTTCTTCTTCGCTACCCATGGTCAGCGGCGTGGCTACGGCCGCTAGGTTCTCAGCCTTAACTTCGTTCAGCTCATGGTCGCCACGTACCAGTAAAGCGATTAAGCCGCCTTCGGCAGCATGTACTATCAGGGTCTTGACCGTTTTCTCGATCGGCAAGTCAAACTGTTCAACCAGGGTCGCAATGGTCTTGGCGTCAGGTGTATCTACCAGATGCATCTCTTGGGTAGGCGCTTCGCGCTGGACGTCGCTGCCAAGCGGGGCGGGCAGAGCCTCGGCTTTTTCCATGTTGGCCGCGTAGTCCGAAGCGTTGGAGAAGACGATATCATCTTCGCCGGATTCTGCGAGCACATGAAATTCGTGGGACCCCGTGCCACCGATGGAGCCGTTATCAGCAATAACCGGGCGGAAGTTTAAGCCTAACCGGGTAAAAATACGCGTATAGGCATCGTACATATCCTGGTACGTCTGCTTTAGTGATGCTTCATCCAGGTGAAAGGAGTAGGCGTCCTTCATAAGGAACTCACGGGAGCGCATCACCCCAAAGCGCGGACGAATTTCGTCACGAAATTTGGTCTGAATCTGATAGAAGGTCATCGGTAGCTGCTTGTAGCTAGCGATCTCTTTGCGCACCAGATCAGTAATGACTTCTTCGTGGGTAGGGCCTACGCAGTAGTCACGATCGTGGCGGTCTTTCAGGCGCAAAAGCTCTGGACCATACTGCTCCCAACGGCCAGACTCCTGCCAAAGCTCTGCTGGCTGCACAGCGGGCATCAGGACTTCTTGAGCGCCTGCACGGTCCATCTCTTCGCGCACAATGGCTTCCACTTTACGCAGTGTACGTAGGCCTAGGGGCAGCCACGTATAAAGACCTGAAGTGAGGCGGCGAATCATTCCGGCACGCAGCATTAGCTGGTGGCTAATGACTTCGGCATCAGCCGGGGTTTCTTTTAGAGTGGCAATCAGTAATTGGCTGGCGCGCATGGGCGTGAGCATTCCTTAGGGTGTTAGCGTTGAATGGTGGCATTGTACGGCCTACTGGTTAAAGCGGCAAAATCTGGCATATTGTCATATGTCTTTGCTTGCGATCGATTGTGTTAAGCTAGTTAGGTTTTGCAGCGCGGACAACCTTCTACGTCGACTGCCGTTATCTGTTAGATTTGAGGAAATCTCCATGCATCATGCTGTTCGTCGTTGGCTTATTGGCGCCGTGGTTGGCGTATCTGTCGTGTCATTAAGTGGTTGCGGTACGCTTTTCCATCCAGAGCGAAAAGGTCAGTTGAGTGGTGATATTGATCCTGTCGTCGCCATCGCTAACGGAGTGGGATTGCTGTTCTTTATTGTTCCTGGGGTCATTGCCTATGCCGTGGATTTCTCTAATGGCACCATCTACCTGCCGGGTCGCAGCAGTGCTTCAGTAGATGTTCACCAGTTAGACGACGCTATGGATGTTGCTACTCTTGAAAAACTGTTGTCTGAAAAAGCGGGGCAGCCGGTCAGCCTAGAGAGCGAACTGGTGATGATTGAAGAGATGGACAGCTTGGATGAAGCCTTGGCGATGGTTCGCATGTCAGGCGTGTTGGATGAAGAGAAACTTGCCACGATGGAAGCGATTACTGGCAGCTAAGCAATAGCTAGCCAATGATGTGCGGTTAACAGCAGCAAGGTCATTTAATTATTAGAAGTCATTTAATTATTTGAATATGAAACTCAGACAGGGCGACAGCGCCTTCTCTGAGTTTTTTTATGGCTTGCCTGTGTGCCGACCACATGGGAGCGGCTTTTTGTTTAACCCGTTTTGACTGCCGATAGCTTTAAGGTGATTAAACCTGCCACCAGCCCCCAGAATGCTCCGCCAATGCCTAATAGCGTGACACCTGACCCGGTAAGCAGAAACGTGATGATAGCGGCGTCACGGTGTTTAGGGTCATAAAAGGCGCTTGCCAGTCCTCCGCCTAGCGTTGCCAACAGCGCAATGCCTGCCAACGCCATGACAAGTACAGGGGGGAGCGCGGTGAATATGCCGGTGACAGTGGCGCCAAAAACACCCATCGCAAGATAGAAAACGCCAGCCGCTACACCGGCTGTATAGCGACGCTTTGGATCTGGATGAGCATCGGGCCCCAGGCAAACCGCCGCGCTAATCGCTGCCATATTTAACGCATAGCCACCAAATGGGGCCAAGAGCAGTGTGGCACCGCCTGTCCATCCGATCAGCGGCGAGCTATTGGGGCGATAACCGGCGGCACGCAACACCGCCACGCCGGGCAGATTTTGTGTGGCCATCGTGATCACAAACAGCGGTACGCCAACACCGATCAGCGTGGAGAGGGTAAAAACGGGGGCGGTAAACACGGGCATCGTTGGGGCCAGTGGAATACCGTTCAGATGGATTTGTCCTTGGAAGGCGGCGATCGCTAAGCCTGCCAACAGCACCCCGGGAACGGCCAGCGATGGCCAAAGACGTCGTCCTGCCACCCAGGTAGCTAACATCGCCAGCGGCATCATCCACTGGGTTTCCATCACCACAAACAGCTCCAGCCCAAAGCGTAGTAAAATGCCCGCCAGCATGGCCGACGCGATGGCGCTGGGTATATAGTGCATTAAGCGCTCAAAAAGGCCGCTGACACCGCAAAGCGTGATCAGAAAGGCAGAAAAAAGAAAGGCGCCAATGGCTTCCTCGATCGGTATACCCGGCAGGCTTGTCACCAGAAATGCAGCGCCAGGGGTTGACCAAGCGGTAAGAATTGGCATGCGATAACGTAATGACAGCCCCAGCGAGGTGGCTCCCATGCCGATACCTAACGCCCATAGCCAGGAGCTGATTTGGGCAGGTGATGCTCCGGCGGCGGCCGCTGCCTGAAAAATAATCGCAGCTGAGCTGGTATAGCCGATAATCACCGCTACAAAGCCTGCGGTAACGCTGGAAACGCTAACATCTTGCCATAACGAAGGCCGCTTTTTTGGCGGTGAGGACGAATGTTTTACTGCAGTGTCCTGCATAACGACCTCCTATGAGTGCGTCAGATTGAGTACGTCAGATAAAGTAATATGTGCGCTATAGCGCACGTTTTCCGTATGCTATCATTGTGCGTCATAACGCACAACCAGCATCAGCACCCAGGTTATGGCGCTGCCCAGTGCTAATGATCAACACAGACAGGGGGAGATATGGCAGAGAGAGGAGAAGATGCGCTAGGGAACGTCGAGCCGCCCACCATTGCTGGGCATATTGCAGGCACGGTTAAGCGATTGCGTAAGGAGCGTAGCTGGAGCTTGGATCGCGCGGCGGGGGAAACCGGCGTGAGCAAGGCAATGCTAGGGCAAATAGAGCGCGGCGAATCGAGCCCCACTGTCTCAACACTATGGAAAATCGCCAGCGGCTTTCGCGTCTCGTTTTCGACGCTGTTTGACAGTCAAAAACCGGCACTGGGCGAGCTGCACCGCAATGGCCTGGAGTCCGTTTGGGGCGATGATAGCGCGGGTATGCAGGCACGCTTACTGTTTCCCTATGACCCGCTGCTTGGCTTTGAAATGTTTATGATTGAGCTGGCGCCAGGGGCCATGAGCGAATCATCACCCCATGCCAGTGGTGTGGTTGAACACATCGTGGTGGTAGAAGGGAAGATGGAGCTGTGTATTGATGAGCGTTGGCAGACGCTACACGAAGGGGAGGGCATCCGCTTTTTTGCCGACCGCCCCCATGCCATGCGCAACGCCACTGATACACGGCTACGCTGTCACGATGTGATTCACTATTTACCTGGGGCGGCTTCTGGCGATTGAGCGCGCAGCCAGGCAATCTCTTCAGCCCAGATATCAGGTTCAATCGTTTCTAAAATCATTGGGATAGCGTTAATCCGCGTGTCCTGCATGATAGTCGTAAACGCGGGCAAGCCGATATTGCCTTTACCCAGGCTATGGTGGCGGTCGACGCGGCTGGCAAAGTCGCTTTTGGCATCGTTTAAGTGCATGCCGCGTAGGTACTCAAAGCCCACTACTCTCCCGAGTTCATCAAGCGTGGCTTGGGTGGCTGCGGCGCTGCGCAAATCATAGCCTGCCGCGAAAGCGTGGCAGGTGTCGATGCATACGCCCACGCGGGTTTTGTCATCGACATGGGCAATGATTTCGGCTAAATGCTCGAAACGCCAGCCCAGGTTAGTGCCTTGCCCTGCGGTGTTTTCAATCACTGCCGTCACGCCTTTGGTATGGGTTAGCGCTTCATTTACGGAGTCAGCAATGCGCCTTAAACAGTCGCTTTCGCTGATTTTGTTTAAGTGGCTGCCAGGGTGGAAATTAAGCAGTGTCAGTCCGAGCTGCTCGCAGCGCTGCATCTCGTCTAGGAAGGCATCTCTAGATTTGCGCAGACCCTCTTGTTCAGGGTGGCCGAGGTTAATCAAATAGCTGTCGTGGGGCAAAATCTGCTCGGGGGCGAAGCGGTGTTCGGCACAGGCATCACGAAAGGCTTGAATCGCCTCGTCTGTCAATGGCTTACCCTGCCACTGGCGCTGATTCTTGGTGAATAGGGCAAAAGCATCAGCGCCTATTTCTACTGCCCGATGAACGGCCTGATCGGCGCCCCCTGCGGCGCTCACATGGGCTCCTAGATACTTCACGGTTGACTCCTTGTCTTGTTTACTCTGCTCAATGGTTATCTAAAAAGCGTTTAAACGCTGCAGGCTCATCGGTAATGACGCTTGATATGCCCCACTTCCAACGGCTGTGAAAAGCGCTGGGGTCATTGGCGGTATAGCACAGTATTTGGTAACCATCGCTATGAATGGCATCCGCTTGTACGCGCTTCAGGCGCGGCCAGTCGGGGTGCACGCTGAACGCCTCAATGGCTTCGCAAGGCGCCTGCCAATTTTTGGGAACGCTACCGAACAGTACGCCCAGGGCTAGCTGCTCTTTGCTGGCAAATTGACGGCAGTGGGTTAATGCACTGGCATTGAAGGAAGAGATAATCAACCGCTCGGGAGGCAGGGTGGCCAACATCTCAGGTAGGACTCGGTCAACCAGCGCAATAGGGTCGCAGCCTTTGTTGACCTTTATTTCCATATTAACGCCCATCTCAAGCTCATTGAGCAGCGCCAGCATGGCTTCTAAGCTGGACATTTTTTCACCCGCAAAACGATCGCCGAACCAGCTGCCTACATCTAAGCGTTGTGCCTTTGACCAGGTCAATGAGGCCAATGCTCCACGTCCGTTTGAGCAGCGTGCCACATCGGCATCGTGCCAAATAACCGGGGTGCCATCACCGAGTAGCTGCACGTCTAATTCTACCCATGTCACCCCTGCTTGGTGGGCAGCGCGTACTGCCGTCAAGGTGTTTTCTGGCGCTGCTGCGGAGTAGCCACGATGAGCAATAAGCGTGGGTAGTTGAATGGCAGGATGCGTCATGACAAATCTCTGAGCCTTAGACGATAAAAGTGACCTAATTCTAGCACGGGTGCATGACAGCAGGGTTTCACCTACTCTGCATTAAAATAGTGAGTGTCAAACTATGCTAGCGTGCTAGCTTGATTTAAACGCCGCGACGCGCTTGTATAGTGCCACCTGTTGTTATGCCCATTATTCACAAGCCCAATAATTAATAAGGAAACCGTTATGTCTAAGCGTATTCAATTTGCCAGCACGGGTGATTCTGACGTGCTTGAACTGGCGGATGTGGCTCCTAAAGAGCCAGGCCAGGGTGAAGTACGTATCGCCAATAAAGCCGTTGGCCTTAACTTTATCGATATCTATTTTCGCACAGGCCTTTATCCCGCGCCCTCTATGCCTTCCGGCTTAGGGACCGAAGGTGCTGGCGTGGTGGATGCGGTTGGCGAAGGTGTCACGCATCTGAGTGTGGGTGACCGCGTGGCCTACGCACAAGGCCCGCTGGGCGCCTATGCAGAGCTGCATACGCTGCCGGCAGCTAAAGTGGTCAAGCTGCCGGATTTTGTGGATTTCGACACCGCGGCGGCGAGTATGTTGAAGGGCCTCACCGTTCAGTACCTGCTACGCCAAACCTATGAGTTGAAAGGTGGCGAAACGATCCTATTCCATGCCGCTGCGGGTGGCGTTGGCTCGATTGCCTGCCAGTGGGCAAAATCGTTAGGCGTTAAGCTCATTGGTACCGTTAGCTCTAAAGAGAAAGCGGACCTCGCCATGGCCAATGGCGCCTGGGCGACAATCAATTACAGCGAAGAGAACGTGGTTGAGCGAGTACGCGAGCTGACGAACGGCGACATGTGCGACGTGGTGTATGACTCCGTAGGCAAAGACACCTGGGAAATGTCGTTGGACTGCTTAAAACCTCGTGGCCTGATGGTGAGCTTTGGCAATGCTTCTGGCCCGGTGGACGGCGTCAATATTGGCATTCTCAATCAGAAGGGCGCGCTGTATGTCACTCGCCCAAGCCTAAACGGCTATGCCGATACCCGCGAGCGCTTGGAAATGATGTGCGAAGAGTTCTTTGCCATGCTCGAAAGCGGTAAAGTGAAAATCGACATTGCCAACCGTTATCCTTTGGCAGACGCAGGCAAAGCCCAAGACGCCCTGCAAAGTCGCAAAACTACTGGCTCTACTATTTTGTTGCCATAGCTCTTTGTTGCCATAGTCCTTTGTAGCCATAGCTCTTTGTTGCCAAAACTCTTCGTAATGGCTTACTGGGATAGCTAATCAGTAGCCCTGTAGTTTGGAAGCCGATGAGTCGGCTTCCACTACTGATATGCTTTCGAGCCTTTAAAACAGCCGCCATCACCGCAAATTTTGTAAGCTATTTCTTACATGTGTAAGCCATATCTTACAAGCATGTAAGAGATCCCTGTGACTTGCTCTGCAATCGCCTTTTTGGGGTTGTGCTTCGCTTTGAGCGCGCTATGCTAATCGTTTTTTATTAGCAATAGACGATCCACGGAGCGCGGCGATGGCAGAAAATACCGGGG
>NZ_REBQ01000169.1 GCF_007692655.1 Halomonas sp. | reverse complement strand
CTCGCTGAACTCGCGTTCTCGTTACCACCCGCTACAAGGCCCACACTCCAACACCTCACACAGCCTAATCCCTCAAGCTCATAATCCGCCATTGGCGTTCTTCGGCGATTTGGCGCAAGGTGTCGTCAGGGTCGACGGCGACGGGGTGTTCGACTTGTTCCAGTAGCGGGAGGTCGTTGTGGGAGTCACTGTAAAACCAAGCGCCCTCTATCGACAGGTCTTGGTCTTGCAGCCACTGCTCTAAACGAGTGACCTTGCCTTCGCGGAAACTGGGTACGCCGGATACACGCCCCGTGTAGTGACCATCCTTCACTTCTGGATTTACCGCAATTAAGTGATCGACCCCAAGGCGCTCGGCAATGGGGGCGGTGATAAAACGGTTGGTCGCGGTAATGATCAGCAGCGTGTCGCCTCTTGTGCGGTGGCGAGCCAGCAACTCTTCGGCTTTGGGTAGAATGCTGGGCTCAATTTTGCTGACCATAAACTGCTGATGCCAGGCAGAAAGCTGTTCTGGAGAGTTATCGGCCAAAGGTTTAAGCGCCATTTCCAGAAAGGCGGCCATATCGAGGGTGCCTGCATTGTAGTCGGCCATGAAGCGCTCATTGGCTTCCCGGTAAGCGATCGGGTCTACGGCTCCCTGTTCGAGCAAAAACTCGCCCCAGGCATGATCGCTGTCGATGGATAGCAGCGTATTATCCAAATCGAAAATGGCCAGACTCACGGCGCTCCCCTTATCGTTTTGTCAGTTAACGTATCGTTGGTGTCAGCTAATTAGGTCGTTTGTCAGCTAATCAGGCGGCGAATTATCGCAGAGTCGCACGGGCTTTCCCACCAACGCACGGTAACCATTGTTCACTTGGGGTTATATTGTATTGATACGCTTGTCATCCTTGTGGAAAAATGGGGACAACTGAAAATTTATTAAGGTGAAGCCCGTGATCGACGCTGACGGCTTTCGCCCCAATGTTGGCATCATCATTGCTAATAGCCAGGGGCAACTGCTTTGGGCGCGTCGGGTTGGACAAAATGCGTGGCAATTTCCCCAGGGGGGCATCAATGAAAGCGAGACGCCACAACAAGCACTTTTTCGTGAGCTTTACGAAGAGATCGGTTTAACCGCCGAGGATGTTGATATTGTTGCCTGCACCCGGGGCTGGCTACGCTACCGTCTGCCACGACGCATGATTCGCACACATTCGCGTCCGGTCTGTATTGGCCAGAAGCAGAAGTGGTTTTTACTCAAAATCCGGTGCCAGGAGAGCCGCATCTGCATGACGGCAACCCCAACGCCAGAGTTTGATGGCTGGCGATGGGTCAGTTACTGGTACCCATTGGGCCAAGTTGTGCCCTTTAAGCGAGAAGTATACCGGCGCGCGCTGCGAGAGTTGTCTCCCCGCGTTCAGCGTCTGGCACAGGATGACGATTAGGGCGGCCCGTTACTGCGTAAATAATGCGGTGACGGTCAGCCAAGAAATTCCTCAGCGAGGCAAATAATAGTGAATAGTAAAAAGTCCATGCTTGAGGTGCTGCGCCGGATTATTCAGGAAGTGAATGGCGCACGTAACCTTGAGGCCGCGCTGTCTACCATGGTACGTCGCATTCGCAAGGCGATGCAGACCGATGTGTGCTCCTTCTACCTCTACGACAAAGAAGTCGATTCGCTGGTACTAGTAGAAACGATTGGTCTACGTACTCAAGCGGTAGGCCGCGTCGTCATGCCCATAGGCGAAGGCTTGGTGGGCCTGGTGGCTAAACGCAGCGAGCCCCTAAACCTGGAAGATGCCCAGGCGCATCCGCAGTTTCGCTACTTTGAAGCGACCGGGGAAGAGCGCTACTGCAGCTTTTTGGGCGTGCCGATTATTCACCAGCGCCAAATGCTTGGCGTTTTGGTTGTGCAGCAAGCCGAAAAGCGCCAGTACGACGATGAAGACGAAGCCTTTCTGGTCACCATGGCCGCCCAGCTGGCAGGCGTATTGGCCCACGCATTAGCCACAGGCAATCTGCTGCGCCCAGCGCTTGCCGGCGGGCAGGCAGTGTTTAAAGGCGTGGCGGCATCGCCCGGCATGGCCATGGGGGAAGCGGTGGTGATCACCCCGCCTTCTGACCTCAATAGCGTGCCCGACCTTATACCCAGCGACCAAGACTACGAAGTGGCCCGCCTGAAAGAGGCGATCGCCAAGACCCGCAGCGAAATTCGCGCGGCGGCCGAGCGCTTAGCCAGCCGGATTTCCGCCCAGGAGCTGGCGCTGTTCGATGTTTATCAGCAAATGCTCGGCGAAGCGGCGCTTGCCGATGAAGTCGAAAAACGTATTCGTGAAGGGCAGTGGGCACCGGGTGCACTGGCGGATGTGGTGCGTCGCCATGTGCAGTACTTAGAACGCGTAGATGACAACTACCTGCGCGAGCGCGCTGCGGATATTCGCGACCTGGGGCGTCGGGTGCTGGCGCATCTTCAGGAAGACACCCCCTCCACGCCGGAAACCTACCCCGATAACGCTATTTTGGTCGGCGATGAAATCAGCGTCGCCATGTTAGGAGAAGTGCCCCGTGAAAAGCTGAAAGGGCTGGTCTCGGTGCGTGGTTCCAGCACCTCCCACGTAGCCATTGTGGCCCGCGCCATGGGTATACCTACGGTGCTGGGAATGGTGGATTTACCGCTGCCGCGCCTGGGTGGAGCGCCGGTGGTGCTTGATGGCCATCGAGGGCGGCTGTTTGTGCGCCCTTCGCCTGAACTTACCGCGCGCTATGAAAGCCTGATCGCGGAAGAAGAAGCGCTGAATGAGTTCCTGGAGCACGAGCAGGACTTGCCCAGTGAAACGCCCGATGGCTACAACATGCCGCTGATGGTAAACACCGGGCTAGCAGTGGATGCCTCAGCGCTACTCAAAAGCCGCATCGGGGGCGTGGGGCTGTACCGTACTGAAGTGCCGTTTATGATTACCGAGCGTTTCCCCGGTGAAAAGGAGCAAACGCGGCTGTATCGCGACCAGCTAGAAGGCTTTGCGCCGCTGCCGGTGGTAATGCGTACCTTGGATATTGGCGGCGATAAAGATTTACCCTACTTCCCCATTGAAGAGGCCAACCCGTTCCTGGGCTGGCGGGGCATGCGCGTGACGCTCGACCATCCTGAAGTGCTGATGGTGCAGCTGCGGGCCATGCTCAAAGCCTCGGTGGATTTGGATAATCTCTACGTTCTATTCCCGATGATTACCAACGTAGAAGAAGTGGACGAGGCCCTGCGCCTGCTGGACCGCGCCATTTTAGAACTGGGCGAAGAGGGCATCACGGTCATTCGCCCCCAGGTAGGTGTAATGATCGAAGTGCCGGCCACCATTTATCAAATGGACGCCTTGGCGAAGCGCATCGACTTCTTTTCCGTGGGCAGCAACGATCTTACCCAATACTTATTGGCGGTAGACCGCAATAATCCTAGGGTCTCCAGCCTATACGACGCGCTGCATCCAGCGCTGCTTGGGGCATTGCAAGAGTTATCCCAAGACGCAGTGCGGCTCAATAAGCCCATTTCACTGTGCGGTGAGTTAGCCGGAGACCCCGCCGGGGCGCTGCTGCTCATGGCGATGGGCTTTACCAGCTTATCCATGAATGCGCCGAGCCTGCCTAAAGTGCGCGCGGCGATTCGGCGAGTACCGTTCAGCGATGCCGAACAGCTACTCAAAGAGATTATGCTATTGGATACGCCCGCCCAGGTTCATAAGCATTTAGAACATCGCATGGATGAGTGGCAGTTAGCGCACTTGATGCCGCCCCGGGATTAAGCAAGCTATGATTGTCGATTAAGCAAGCTATGGTGGCCGATTCAGAAAACTATCATGGCCGACTAAGCAGCCTATGAGGTCGTAGCACTAGGAAGCGCGAGGGTGGTTTCGCCCTCGAAGCGGCCAAGTGGCCCAAAGCGCTGCTCGGTTATCTCAATGTGCCCCTGGTGATCAAGCGTTAGCCATGAGGTAGCGCGAGTGCCGTAGCGCTCGCCAACAATGAAGGCTGCCGAAAGCTGGCGCTCCAATTCAAGCCCAACGCCGGTGTCAGGCAGTTCTGTGATAGCGGCTTCTTGCGGGTTTTGCATTGCGCTATGGGTAGAAGAAGGCCACGCGTGGGGCTGGCCTTCTTCTACCAGGCTCTGTTCAAGTGTGTGGCGCACGTGTAGCAGCTTGGGCCAGGGTGAGTTGAGGTCGGCATTAGAGAGGCCGTGAACGCCGGGCGCTACCTGATTAAGGGCAAGACGCTCCTTACCACGATGTAAATGCCATAGGCGCTGGGGAGTTGCCACCAGTAGATTAAAGCCTGCATAGCGAAGTGCTTCCCCATGGCTTAATGCCTTAAGCCACTCATCGATATTGTCACACTGCAGCGCCTCAGAGACTAACTCACCGCGACTCGGGGCGCCGGGTGGCGTGGTTAGCTGAGGGTCACGCACGTTGGTTAACGCCGCGACGATGCCGCCTTTTTTGACCGCAAGCCAGGTGCCACCTGCCTCTAAATCGCGGCCACCCACAATGGCGGTATTGTCTTGCCAATAATCAAGCGGTGCGGTTGGGCGTGCATGGAATTCATCGCGATTGCCCATGAGCCGTAAAGGAGTCAGTGAGCCTGGCTGCCAAGCAAAGGTTATTAAACACATATTGCAAACTCAAAGGCTGGGGAAATTGAAAAGCATTCAACGGAAGAGCGGCATGACAGTCACGGCATGTCGACGTACACTTGAAATATGACGTTTGTAGCATACAGCTCTAGGCTACAGATCCGCGCTCTAGCATGTCGCGCTCTAGCGTATATAGACGCAACCAATATACAAACGCAGCATATTCAGAACCAGCACATTTTCAGAAGTGCTTATTGTATAAACGTCGGTCCCGTTATCACCGACCTTTCGACGAAAATAAGGCGAGATCATGGAACGCTGTCACAGGGAGCACTTCTGGGATGCCATCGTATGGCCCCTGCTATGGCCGCTGCTTTTGGTGCAAGCGGCTCTAGTACTGCTGTGCCTGGCAGTAGGGGCGGCTATGTGGTGGATGTCACCCAGCTATGTTGCCTGGAGCACGATGCTCTGGCTAACGTTAGCGCTACTCGTCGGCAGCATTTTGAACGTGTGTGTGTTTCTTATGTTGGTGAAAGCGCGGGCGCGGCTTAAAGATACCCGCTTTATGCAAGAGCTCATAGAGCTTGAACAACACAGCCAAGCGCTATGCGAGGCCGCTGTGCACTCATTGCCAAACAGTAAGTGCAACCCACCAAAAGCGGTTGACGAATCTCTGCGGCCACTCCAGCGGCTGGCAGGCGTTAATGAGACACTGGCAGAGCTTGAACGCTGTATGCATCGCTCAAAGGCCAACGAAGCGGCCTTTAAAAATTCCCAGTATGAGCATGAACAAATTCTGCTGGATGACCTTCAGCAACAGCAGCGTCAGCTGAAACATTTGATGGCAGGCCGCGACAGGGCGCGTGAAGAGTCGCGCCTGAAATCAGGCTATTTAACGCTGCTGCAACGTGAAGCCGACAGTTTGTATGAGCATTTAAATACCCAAGCCGCCAACAAAATTACCGATGACTGCCGTGAGATAGTCACGGATGTGAGTGAACGCCTGTCGGATATGCGTGCGCTATTAGTGAACCTTGTCCATGAGCGCGCAGGAGACGTTAATGAAATTGACAGTAGGCCTGCGAAGCGTCACTTGCGCGTATTAGTGGTCGATGATGGCCCCGTCAATTTAATGCTGGCGCGGCAGATGCTTGAGTCCCAAGGGCTTCAGGTAGAAGGCGTCAGTAGCGGAGAACAAGCCTTAAAACGCCAGCAAAAAGTGCTATTTGACCTAGTGTTTATGGATATTTTTATGCCCGCACTGGATGGGCTCGAGACTACCCGGCGGTGGCGCGACTATGAGCGACGTCAAGGACGCCGCAGAAGCGTATTAGTGGCACTGACCGCCAATGCCGAGAGTGCCAGTCTTGATGACTGTTTGGCCGCAGGCCTAGACGACTTGCTTGCTAAACCGTATCAGCCGGAAACGCTAATCAACATTATCGCTAAGTGGTTTCCCAGCACGGTCAAAGTGCCGCAGCCAAAATAGCGATAAAGGTGGCTTTCTTGCCGAGTGGAATTATCATGGTCCGCACTTTTAGCCAGTACTTTTAGCCAGTACTTTTGACCCGTACTTCTAGACTAGACAGTCACTTTTGAGAGAGTAGATGATTAATTATCCAGCGATAGATCCGGTGGCCATCTCCCTTGGGCCACTGCAAGTCCATTGGTATGGCCTGATGTATGTCGTCGGCTTCGTAGCAGCTTGGTGGCTAGGGTGTAAGCGGGCCTCACGCATCGGTCTTAGCAAAGATGATATCGGCGACTTACTGTTTTACTGCGCCATCGGGGTAGTGGCCGGTGGGCGCTTGGGCTACGCGCTGTTTTACGGGTTGGGTCAGTGGTCGGCAGATCCGCTATGGATATTCCGTGTATGGGATGGCGGCATGAGCTTCCATGGCGGGCTGTTGGGCGTATTGCTGGCCGCCTTGATATTTGCGCGGCGTAAAAAGCTGGCATTCTTTACGCTTACCGACTTTATCGCGCCGCTAGTGCCTATTGGGTTAGGTGCCGGGCGTATCGGTAACTTTATTAACCACGAATTGCCGGGCCGCGTTACCACGCTCCCTTGGGGCATGCCTTTCCCCGGCATGGGGCCTGAGCCACGTCACCCGTCAGCGCTTTACGAAGCGGTATTAGAAGGCGTCGTGCTATTCGTCATCCTTTGGTGGGTATCTTCCAAGCCTACCGCCAGAGGACTGGTATCTGGTCTATTCTTGGTTGGGTATGGTGTATTCCGCTTCATGGTGGAGTTTGTGCGCATGCCAGATGCCCACATTGGCTACCTAGCCTTCGGCTGGTTCACCATGGGCATGCTACTTACGCTCCCCATGATTGCAGGAGGCCTATTGTTAATAGCCTGGTCACGTTCGCAGCCGGTAGATGTTAAGGTCGCAAACTAAAACTAGCTTCTTGGCGCGAGGTAAGCGCAGCCGCAGCGGCGGCCCGGCGCGCAGCGGTGCCGGGGGATGGTGTGGTGCCATTGGGCGTCGTTCCGCCGCCTTCCGCGGGTGCCTAAAACGCTCGCTGAACTCGCGTTCTTCGTTACCACGCGCTACGGGTACGTGCACTCAGCTGATTCTGTGGGTTTTTGTAGCGCGGCGTAAGCGTCAGCGCACCCGCGGAAGCAGCGCGCAGCGGTGCCGGGGTTAATGGGAGGCTGGTACAGGTTATGGCCACTGGACGTCGTTCCACCGCCTAGTAACACTAACCACCGGTAGATGTAAAAATATCCGCGACGAAAGGCTAGGTGCTTTGTCAGGAAAGGGGCAATCTACACATTGCCCCTTTCTACCTCACCACCTAGAATAAACCGCTATTAAGCCTGTTAATTTGCCTGTCAATTTGGAAACACTGTGACTGTTACAACGCCTGCGCTTGAACAACCCTATTTAGATTTAATGCAAACGGTACTGGAACATGGTGTTGATCGCCACGACCGCACAGGCGTTGGCACACGTTCCGTATTTGGCCACCAGATGCGCTTTGACCTGTCCCGTGGCTTTCCGCTGTTGACCACCAAAAAGCTACATCTGCGCTCTATTATTCATGAGCTGCTCTGGTTTCTGAAAGGCGACACCAATATCGGCTACCTGAAAGACAACGGTGTGCGTATTTGGGACGACTGGGCGGATGAGAATGGCGACCTAGGCCCCGTTTATGGCTACCAATGGCGCAGTTGGCCTGACCCCAAAGGGGGCAGCGTCGACCAGATTTCCAAAGTGCTTGAGCAGATCCGCACAACGCCGCAATCGCGCCGTTTAATTGTGTCGGCCTGGAACCCGGCCCAGGTAGATGAAATGCAGCTGCCGCCTTGCCACTGCCTGTTCCAGTTTTATGTCGCCAATGGAAGGTTATCGTGTCAACTTTACCAGCGCAGTGCGGATATCTTCCTCGGCGTGCCGTTTAATATTGCCAGCTACGCACTGCTGTTGACCATGGTGGCACAGGTAACCGGCCTCAAGCCCGGTGAGTTTATCCACACCCTGGGCGATGCGCACCTGTACAGTAACCACCTGGAGCAAGCCCAGGAACAGCTGACCCGAACACCTAAGTCAGCGCCGCAGCTGGTGCTTAACCCTGCGATTGATGATCTTTTTGCGTTCACGTTTGAAGATATTCAAATTGATGCCTACGACGCGCACCCACACATCAAGGCCGAGGTAGCGGTATGAACCAACAAAACGATGGCGTTGATTGCTTAGTACCGGTATCAATGGTGGTGGCCATGGCCAAAAACCGAGTGATTGGGGTCGATGGTAAGCTACCCTGGTATTTGCCAGAAGATTTGAAATTCTTCAAACGTATCACTCAGGCCAAACCGCTGGTAATGGGGCGTAAAACGTTCACCTCGATTGGAAAGCCACTGCCGAATCGGCTTAACGTGGTGGTGACTCGTGATGAAGCGTTTGCCCATGATGGTGTGCGAGTTTGTCACGACCTGCCAGCAGCGCTTGCACTGGCCGACCAGCACGCAACGATAGAAGCAGCAGAAGAGATCATGGTGATGGGCGGCGGGGAGATCTATCGCCAAGCGCTTCCTTTTGCCCAGCGGCTGTATATAACGGAAGTGGATGTTGACGTGGAAGGTGACGCCACCTTTCCTGAAATAGATCTCCAAGTATGGAGCGAAGTGCAGCGGGTAGCCGGGCAGCCAGCACAGGGCCAGCCAAACTACGATTTCGTTGTCTACGAGCGAACTGCTGACTGACAAGGTCAAAGGAGAAGGCTATGGCCGCCAGCTTAATAAATTTGCTAGATGACTTAGAGGTGCGCTTAGAGCGTACACAAGCTGAGCTGCAAGCCCTGCGTGAAGAGAATCAGCGCCTCAAGCAGCAGCTAGGTGAGCAAAGTCGTGTGGAAGCCCCTGTAGAAGACCGAGTAGAAGACCATGTGGACGACCACGGGGAAAGCGATGTGGAGCGCCAGGCGGCACAAAATGAGCCAAGCGCCGAAGCTGTTTCCTCTGCTGACGAAACGCCAGTAGCCTCAGTGGTCTCTGAAGCCCAAGAGGCGCCCGAAGCCCAAAAGGCACCTGACGCTATACAGTCGGCCGAAGCTTCACCGACTCCCGAAACTTCCCAGGCAACAGAACCTCCCCAGGCAACAGAACCTCCCCAGGCAACAGAAACACCCGCGCCTGCCGAGGTGAGCGTAGCAGCGGAAAAGAAGCCACAGCAGCCATCACCAAATGCATTGCTGAACGCATGGTATGAGCGCTATCCTAAAGCGTTTTTTAAAGGCCACACCAAACCGCTTAAAGTCGGGATTCATCATGACCTGGCTGAGCGCGAAGAGTGGCCAAATAAGTTGATTCGTAGAGCGCTGGCTAACTACGTCAACCTGCCTCGCTACATAAAAGCGGTGCGGGTAGGGGCGGAAAGGGTCGATTTAGACGGCAATCCAGCTGGAAAAGTGGATAAAGAGTCAGCGCACCATGCGGCGGAAAAGCGCAACGGTCAGCAAGAGGGTGGGCAGCCGGATAAAAGCGATACGGCTGGTAAAAAAGCTCATAATGCTATGAATAAAGCTAAAGCAAATAAGCACCCAAAAGCCCATGCCGAGGCGGGAAAGCCACGCCCCGAAAGGGAAGGCCAGAGGGATAAGCAACCCGCTCCTGAAAAAGCCGAGTCTCACAAGCCGTTAAGCATGGAAGACAAATTAATTGGTTTACAGCAGAAATTTAAAGGCCGCTGAGACCAAGTTCAGCACCATGGGTTCCATAAAAAAGTGCAAATAGTAAAGAAACAGTGTTTTTTTCTATTGCGTTCAGTGGATTCCCAGTATAGAGTTTGTTCTGCGAGCATTGGACTATAACAAGGCTTAGCTGAGGACATGCCACATACCACCGGGAAAAACCGGGGGATGGCAAAAGAGCATGGCCCGCAAAAGCCAACTGCCGGTTTATAAAGAACCGAGCAGCAACGATCGAAACAGTATACGAGTTAAGGAACTTACATCATGAAAAAAACACTTTTAGCGACTGCTATCATCGGCGCCCTGGGTGCCTCTGCTGCAGCACAAGCAGCAACTGTATATGATCAGGATGGCACGAAGCTTGATATCTATGGCCGTATCGCCATGGGTATCGCTTACGGCGGCCCTGAGTTCAATGATGATGAAGAACTGATCAACAACAACGCTGAATTCGTAGACGTCTACTCGCGTCTTGGTCTACGCATGAGCCATGAAGTTTCTCGTGACCTGACTGCTTTCGGTCGTCTGGAATGGCGTTTCAGCGGTGACGAGCGCAACACCGACAGCGGTTTCAACGAAATCCGTCAGAGCTACATCGGTCTTGAAAGCGACCAGTTCGGTACTTTCCAAGGCGGTAACTTCGACAGCTTCTACAACCAGTTTGTTTCTCTGCCGTTCGATGTTTACATCGATCGTGGTCTAGAGTTCCAAGGTCACCCGACTCAGTCTCGCGGCGACTCAATTGGTTACTACACGCCTGACCTACAGGGCTTCACTGCCTTCTTGCAGCTGAAACACTACAGCGAGCGCGGCGAAGTAGTAGGCGTTGGCACTACTGATCAAGGTTCCGTAGTTGCACCACAAGGTGGTGTTCGCTACGCAGAAGGCCCGTTCACTGTTGGTCTGGGTTTTGTTGACGACGTAGTACGTGGCGGCGGTAACGGCGAAATGCTGTACGGCTTGATCGGTGCTTACGACATCAACGATCAGTTCACAGCGCGTCTTGGTTACGAAACTCGTAGCAACGACAGCACTCGTGGCGAAGGCTTTGACACTTGGGGCTTAGGTGGTACGTTCACCACTGGTCCTTGGGCATTCAATGCTGACCTGTACAACGTTGATCCGCGTGGCGAAGACAGCCGCACTGCATGGGCGCTGGGTTCTTACTACCGCGTTTCCAGCAACTTCGACGTATTTGCCGAAGTGCACCAGGCTGACCAGCAGTCAATCGACGTTTCTGTTGGCGGCGGTGACTTCGTAAACGTTGAGCGCGCCGATGGCGACGACGTTTACTGGCTGACAGGCGCTCGTTACCACTTCTAAGCCTGGTTTAAACACCACGCTTCAAGGGTAACTGCCACGCAGAACCGATATAGAACCGACCTCTCAGGAGGTCGGTTTTTTTAGGTCTTATGGAATACAAATGAGAACTGTTTTTCTTTAAGTTGTTGATGAGATGGTATAACATCGCAGTGCTGAATAGCCAAACGCAGTCAAAACTAATATACCAAGGGATCATCTCTAATGCAGAAAAAGCAGTTAGTAGTTGCACTAGTCAGTCTATTTAGTATTTCCACAGTCCAAGCAGCTACTATTTATGATCAAGATGGAACAAAGCTAGATATCTACGGGCGCATTGCCATGGGTATTGCTGGCGGCGGACCTGAGTTCGATCGCAACGGCAATGAAGTTGACGACGGTGCAGAGTTTGTAGATGTTTATTCACGTCTAGGCTTTCGCATGAGTCACGCGGTCACCTCTGACCTAACCGCTTTTGGGCGTTTAGAGTGGAGATTTACAGGCGATGAGCGCAATACCAACCAGGGTTTCAATGAAATTCGCCAGAGCTTCATCGGTTTAGAGAGTAACCAGTACGGAACGTTTCTAGCGGGTAATTTTGATAGCCTGTACTACCAGTTTGTCTCGGCACCTTTTGACGTTTACCTGGATCGCGGCCTGTTGTTTAACTCCACCGGCTTACAGTCGCGTGGCGACTCAATTGGTTATTACACGCCTGAAGTCAATGGCTTCACCTCTTTCCTGCAGGTGAAACATTACAGTGAGCGGGGCCTAACGGCGGCGGAACAAAGTAGGGAGGGCAGCGTATTAGCTTTCCAGGGTGGTGTACGTTACCAGCAAGGGCCATTCCAGATTGGGCTAGGTGCCGTAGAAAACGTCGTGCGTGGTGGCGGCAGCGCCAACGGTGAAATGCTTTATGGCCTGATCGGTTCCTATGATGTTACCGACCAGTTTACCGCCCGCCTGGGGGCAGAAACACAATCAGATAGCGACACCTACGGCGGAGGTTTCGACACCTTTGGCCTGGGCGGCACCTTCGTAACAGGCCCTTGGGCGTTCACCGCGGATTACTACAACGTTGAGCGGGACAATGAGAGCAACAGCAACGCTTGGGCCGCAGGCGCCTACTACAAGGTTTCTAGCGCGTTTGACGTGTTCGTCGAGCTAGCCGATGGTGATGCGCCTACGGTTAATCGTGATGTGTCGCTGGGCGACTTAACCGATGACGTTTACTGGCTGACAGGGGCGAGGTATCACTTTTGAAATTAAGACAGGCAGATTAATGTCATAGATGTATAATACCAACGCCTTTACTATCAAAGTAAAGGCGTTTTTAATTGTACAAGACTCATGAAGCAAGGGCATAGCAAGTGCTTGATAGGTGTTATAAGAAATGTTACACAAATCGTTACAAACGGGTATGATAGACAAGGCCTAGCTGTTGTCTGAGCCATATTTCAAACAATTATGTAGCGTATTGCTTGTGAGTTATAATTAGCATCCATGTTTTTGACACAACACTTGTACAGAAAGCAGGTGATGTTTTAAAGAGTGGTATGCAACTAGTACTCCTTACATTGGTTATGTCAGTTCAGTCCAACAGACAAGATATGGGCAAAGAATTATCGCTGTATAGTTGCAATAATCCTTTAATTATTCAAGTGGTTGAAGAGTATATAAGGGAAAACGCTATGTTAGGCATCTCATGCATTGGATGGAAAGCAAGCAAAGTTTAAA
>NZ_REBQ01000110.1 GCF_007692655.1 Halomonas sp. | reverse complement strand
CGCCAAGGTGGCCCACTTCTGCTCCATGTGCGGGCCGAAGTTCTGCTCCATGAAGATCAGCCACGAAGTACGCGAGTACGCTGCTGAACACGGCCTAAACGGCGATCAGGAAGCCATTATGAAAGGCATGGAAGAGCAGGCCGAGAAATTCCGCCAGAAAGGCAGCGAGCTGTATCAGGAGGTTTAAAAATCGACTAACTGAGCCGATTTACCGCTGAACATGGCCCTTGAGACTTAGGAAATCTCAAGGGCCATTTTCACTCGACAGCCTCTTAAGCTTGGAAGCCACCTCTATACTCCTACCCCGCCTCTACTGAATCTGCACTTAACGTATTAAAAGTATTTTCGCTAAAATAGAGATTAATTATACATTGCTCGTGTATGATTCTCATTTGCAGAGCATTCTGTTCAAAACGATTGATTTAAAACCAACACCTTGCAAAGAACTGATTCCAGATGAAAACCAAACTTTCCATGGCGGTATCCCTTGCCCTGTTAAGCACTGGCTTGCTGAGTGCCTGCAGCGATGATAACGAAACAACGGGAGCCGCTACACAGCAGGAAGCGCCGAAAAACATTACAGCCCCCATGCTGAAATATATCCCGGCTGACTCCCCCTACTTCATGGCATCGCGTGAAACATTGCCTGAGCAAGAAGCCTTTGAACTTTATCAGCGCATGCAGCCTCAGGAAGGCTTTGAGTCTGATCTAAATGAACTCCGCGCCATGCTGCACGATATAGACGATGACGTGCTGTACTCGTTGATGGCGTTGTTAATCGCCACGGTTGAAGAGCTAGAGGGCGTTGAAACGCTGGAGGATGTGCATGCGCTGGGCCTTACGATGGGGCCGCAGGTCGCTTTTTATGGACTTGGCCTGATGCCTGTTCTGCGCATGGAGCTTCACGATGAAGACGCCTTCCGCGATACGCTGCAGCGCATCCTGACCAAGGCTGATATCAGCTTGAACACGGCCACCACAGACGGCATTGAATACTGGGTAATAACCCAAGATGGTCCGATCAAAGCGATCATGACCATTATTGATCAGCAACTGTTGATATCTGTCGTGCCGCAGGATGCCAGCGACGAACTGCTGGCCCAGGTGCTGGGGAACACCCTGCCCGATAACAACATTGGTGATACCGATGCACTGGCAGAGCTTGAGCAGCGCCATGGCTTCACACCTTACGGTGCTGGGCAGCTCTACTCTTCTCGCCTGATTAATGAGCTGGGTACACCTACCCATCCAGGTACTCAGGCGCTGATGGAAGCGATGGATGCAGAGCCTTTGGATTTATCCACCTGTCAGGCGGACATCGACCGCATCACTAGCCGTCTCCCTGGCCTGGTAATGGGCATGCGTGAATATAATCTCGACCGCATGGAGATGAATGTCATCCTGGAGACCGATGAGGAGATTGTTAGCGACCTACGCGCCCTGACAACTCAGGTCCCGGGTCTTGGCAGCTCAGACGGTATCGCCAGCTTCGGTATGGCCGTCAACCTGCCGGTACTGGCTCAGACCGTTCAGACATATGCCCGCGAACTGCGCCAGAACCCCTTCAGCTGTGATGAGCTTCAGGATTTGAACAGCGCCTGGGATGAGATTAGCTTGGCGATCAACAACCCCATCACCGCGATGATTGGCCCGACGCTTTCAGGCTTTAATGCTCGTATTGACAGTCTGACAGTGACAAACGGTCAGCCCACCGTTATGGGCGTCCTAGCCCTTGCCTCACAAAACCCGCTGGCACTGCTATCTACCGCAAGCGCCTTCTTGCCTGAGCTAAGTGCGCTTGAACTAGCGCCCGGCGGTGATGCCCAGAAAATCGAAAGCATAATGCTGCCACCAGACGCACCGGAACTGTATGCGGTTATGTCTGAAACAGCCGTTGTACTGGGCGCTGGCATCAATGATTCAGCGGCACTGCAGTCAGAGCTGGAAGCCCCCATTTCTGAGCGCGACCTGCTGTTCTATGGTCACCTGACAGGGGAGTTTTATCATTCGCTGGCCGATGTAATGGAGCAGACGCCAACCGATGACATGACCGAATCCGATATTGAGCTGCTCAAGCAGTACGGTGATATCTACAAGAACATGGAGTACTGGTTCGAAGTGGATGACGCAGGCATTGAAATGGGCATTTCGCTGGAACTGAATTAAGGTCTAGCGACACCCATGGCTGCAAAACCCGCTGCCTGCATTTATCAATATGACTGCATAAATGCTCGTTATGTAAATAACAATTAGCGGGTTTTCCGTTATTAGCTTTGCTGATGACTATGGCGCTTGAATCTTAAGAGACCTCAAGCGCCACTTTCAGTACCCCGTCGCGCTGGTGGGAGAAGAGGTCGTAGGCCTCAACGATATTTTCCAGCGCGTAGCGATGGGTGACCATAGGACTAAGATCTAAACGTCCGGCGGCAATGATGCTCATCAGCCTGCGCATGCGCTCTTTGCCGCCGGGGCATAGCGAGGTAATGATTTTGTGGTCACCCAAGCCAGCACAGAAAGCACCCAGCGGAATCGTTAGGTCTTGGGAGTAAACACCAAGGCTAGATAGCGTTCCGCCGGGTTTTAGTACCCGCAAAGCTGACTCAAAGGTCTCCTGTAGGCCGAGTGCTTCAATGGCGCAATCGACCCCACGCCCACCGGTGAGCCTGAGGATCTCGTCAACCACATCGACCCTGCGAAAATCCAGCGTTACATCCGCGCCCATCTGTTTGGCCATACTCAGCCGTTCATCAACGCCGTCTACCGCAATAATCATCCCCGCCCCGCGCAGTTTTGCACCTGCGGTCGCGCATAAGCCAATTGGGCCTTGGGCAAACACCACGACGATATCACCGATCTTGATACCGGCAGCCTCGGCACCGGCAAAACCCGTCGACATAATATCTGGGCACATCAGAACTTGTTCGTCGGTAAGGCCGTCTGGCACCGGAGAGAGGTTAGCCTGGGCATCGGGCACCAGCAGGTATTCCGCCTGAGCGCCGTCAATGGTATTGCCAAAGCGCCAGCCACCCATCGGTTTGTAACCATGGCTGTGATGGCCGCCATCTTGTGAGCAGCAGTCATCCTGGCAAGCGTAGGAGGTAAAGCTGGGGCAGATCGCACCAGCGATAACCCGCTGCCCCTCTTGGTAGCCCTTAACGTTGGCCCCCAGTTTTTCGATAACGCCCACCGGCTCATGGCCGATGGTTAAGCCGCGCTCAACTGGATATTCGCCTTTTAGAATATGGATATCGGTGCCGCAAATCGTGGTGGTGGTCACGCGCATCAGAGCATCGTTGGGGCCAATCTCGGGAATGGGTTTGTCGTCAATCTCGATGCGGCCGGGTTCAACGAAGATGGCCGCTTTCATCATGGTAGGCATGGGTCGCTTCCTCAGTGAGGGGAGTCATGGCACCTCACCATTAAGGCATAGCTGACAGAGGAAATGATTGCGCTAGATCAAGCTTCGAATTGACGTGGGGCAAGTTGCCAAGCACCTACTCGCTCTAGACTTAAGTAGCAACTCAAGCACTGCTTTATTGCCTGTGAGCGTACCGCAGCCACCTACTTATTATAGGGTTATACGATGCCGACGCTGCCTTTCAAGCCCTGGTCAACCGCTATTGCGGTGGCGATTACCCTGCTGATATGGCTGGCAATACCTTTACCTGAAGGGCTGACCTCAGATGCTTGGCTAATGCTGGCCATTTTCGTAGGGACTATTGCTGCGATTATCGGCAAGGCCATGCCCATTGGGGCTATCTCAATCATTGCTATCGCTATTGTGGCGGCAAGCGGGGTAACCAGCGACAATCCGAGCACCGCTATTAATGATGCTCTAAGCAGCTACTCCAACTCACTGATATGGTTAATCGCCATCTCGATTATGATCTCGCGGGGGCTGATTAAGACCGGGCTAGGTGCACGTATCGGTTACTATTTTATCTCTATCTTCGGCAAGAAAACTCTGGGAATTGGCTATAGTTTGGCCTTTTCCGAGCTCACTATTGCCCCAGTAACCCCCAGCAATACCGCCCGCGGCGGCGGCATTATGCACCCCATTATGCGCTCAATTGCCAAAGGCTTTGATTCACGCCCGGAAGACGGCACTTCGAACAAAATCGGCAAATACCTAGCGCTGGTGAATTATCACAGCAACCCGATCACCTCAGCGATGTTCGTCACTGCCACGGCTCCTAACCCATTAACTGTCCAGCTGATCTCTATCGCTACTGGGGCTGAAATCCAACTGAGCTGGACAACCTGGGCGATCGCTATGCTATTGCCCGGCATGGTGGCTATTCTGGCGATGCCGTTGATTCTTTACTGGCTGTATCCGCCGGAAATCAAACAGACACCGCATGCCACGCAAATGGCGCGCGATAAACTTGCTGAACTAGGTAAGCTCAATCGAAACGAAGGCATCATGCTGTTCGTCTTTTTGGTCCTGTTGCTGCTTTGGGCAGATATACCGGCGCTATTTCTTGGCGATGCGGTCACCCTCAACACCACCACATCAGCGTTTATTGGGCTTTCCATACTCCTGCTGACCGGCGTATTAACCTGGGATGATGTGCTGGCGGAAAAGAACGCCTGGGATACCCTGCTTTGGTTCGGCGCTTTGATTATGATGGCAACCCAGCTCAACCAAACAGGCTTGATCGGCTGGTTTTCCACCAACATGCAGGAATGGATCACCACGATGGGAATCGGTTGGATGGGCGCCTCCGCCCTACTGGTATTGACCTTCCTCTACACCCACTACTTCTTTGCCAGCACCACCGCGCATATCACAGCCATGATGGCCGCCTTTCTTACCGTGGGTTTAAGTCTTGGCGCGCCGCCCATGCCGTTTGTGCTTATCATGGCCGCCACCTCTTCGATTATGATGACCTTAACCCACTACGCCACAGGAACCTCACCGGTGATTTTCGGATCGGGCTATCTGACATTAGGCGAGTGGTGGAAAGCGGGGTTTATGATGAGTGTGGTAAATCTTGCTATATGGGTAATTGTTGGCGGCATGTGGTGGAAGGTACTAGGGCACTACTGAGCCATTAGCGCTGTAACAAAGCACAACCGGAGCCAATGGCTCCGGTTGTGGTGTTAAGAAACTGGCGGATTGCTCAGTTACTTTTTAAGTTTTTCCTTGGCTTCACCTTTGCCTTTCTGCAGTTCGCCTTTCGCCTGCTGGGCTTTACCTTTAGCTTCTGTTTCGGTGCTATTGGTAGCTTTGCCAGCAGCTTCTTTCACTTTACCGGAAGCTTTATTGGCCGTGCCTTTTGCTTTATCAGTTTTGCTATCTGTCATGACGAACACCTCTAATCCGTTAGTAGGGAAAACGCCGTATGTAAAAGTGTGCACTGCACTGTTAATCACATGCCGACAACCATCAGAGTAGCTGTTATTGAAAAAGTTGCCCTAATTTATTTATGAGGGGCTTATTTGTGGCAAGCAAGCCGCTGGCTCTTTGGCTCAACACCAAAGAGCCGCACCAGTAAAGCAATCACCTAAGCTAGCGCCAGGAAGGCCCACTCATGGCATCAGGCAGCCATAACGCAATACTGGGGAAAGCTAGCACCAGGGCTAAAACCACTAGCTGCGCAATGATAAACGGCACCACCCCCCAATACATATGCCTGAGTGTAATCTCCGGTGGCGTAATCGCCCTTAAGTAGAAGATGGCAGGGGCAAGCGGGGGCGTTAAATAGCTGGTTTGTAGCACTACCAAAAAGGCTACGCAGAACCATATTTCATCAAAGCCCAACATGCGCACAATTGGCATCGCCACGGGGATGATGATCAGTACCACTGAGATCAAGTCCAGCACAAAGCCTGCGATAAAGGCGATCAACAGAATCAGGCCGAGAATCATCCAGGGGCTTAATCCGGTGTCCATGAGCAGCGATTGCACCGTTGCCATGCCGCCTGAGGCAAAGAACACCCCTGCAAACATGCTGCCGCCCATGACGATCAGCAGAATCATCGCCGAGATGTTCATGGTCTTAATGGCCGCGTGCCACAGCACATCCCGCGTTAGATTGCGGTATGCCAGTGCCAACAATACGGAACCGAGTGCACCGCAGGCAGCCGCTTCCGTTGGCGTGGCTAAGCCCATTAAAATGGTACCGAGTACGGTAAAAATCAGCAGCATCGTGGGCAGTAACGCCACCATGGTAACGCGCATTTTTTCCTGCCAGCTAACCTCGGGTTCGCTATCGTCTACCCGCGGGGCCATCTCAGGTTTTAAGTAGGCAACGCCCACAATGTAAATCAAAAACATTGCCGCCATTAAAAAGCCGGGAATCAGCAAACCACTGAATAGCGCGCCAACCGAGACCCCCGCCACCGGACCCAACACCACTACCGTAATAGAGGGCGGGATAGCGGTGCCCAGCGACCCACTGGCACAAATCGTTCCCGAAATCAGGCTTTTGTTGTAATGGTGTTTCAGCATTACCGGTATCGCGAGCATCCCAATAACCGCCTCGGTAGCGCCCACTACGCCGCTTGAGGCCGCAAATAGCGTCCCCATGATAATGGCGCCTACACCCAAACCACCTGGCAGGCGGCGGGTCCACATATGAATCGCCTCGAACAGCCTTTCGGCAATGCCCGAACGCTCAAGCATTGACCCCATAAAGATGAACAATGGCACCGCAGCAAGAATCGAGTTAGACGCGGTATCTTCGATTTTGGTCAATAGTTGATAGGCTGCCACATCGCCAAACTGAATAATCCCGAAGCCAGTTGCCACCAAAATCATCGAAAATGCGATAGGGAAGCCGGAAAAGATAAACACCATCAGCGCCGGAAACATCAATAATGATAAATAACTGCTCATGGCGTGGGCTCCTCAGGTAGCGGTTGTCCACGCAGTATCGCCACCGCCTTTAGTATCTCAGCGATTACCTGCAGCGCTAACAGGGCAAACCCGATAAACCACACGGTTAAAATCGGCCACACGATAGGGTTCCATGCGGAACGACCTGAACGCTCATTGGAGTTAAATGCCTGCAGCGCGTATTGAAAAAGCTCCCACACCAGCCAACCTAAAATGGGCAAAAACAGCAGGTAGCCAATCATCTGCAGTGATGCATTAGCCTTGCTACTTAACTGCATTGACACCAGGTCAACGCTGACGTGGTGGCCAATACGCAGCGCGTTGGCCATACCCAGCATGAACATGGCGCCCATGACCATATAGCTAATTTCAAACGCCCATAGCGTTGGGCGTCCGGCAACATAGCGGCTGAATACTTCCACCACTAGTGCGCCCACTAGAGGAAAAATTAATATCGCCCCCACCCAGCCAGCCCAGCGGGTCAGCGACTCAATCGCTTGAATTAGTTTCATGATGGCTACTCTCATCAATACGTCATAAAAGAGAGGCTTAAACGCGTGAAAGAGAGGTCAAAGACCTCTCTTTCATGTCGTTGGTGGCTCGTTTAGCGGCCCATGCTGCCAATCGGCAAGCGGTATTCAGGCCATACGCTCATGGTGTCTTTGAAGTCACGCTGAGACTCAATGACGCGAGCAAACCACTCATTTTCAGCGGCATACTCGTCTTCCCACTTCACGGTCTCTTCATAAATGGTATCGATGAAGGACTGGTCAAGGTGCACAATTTCATTGGGGCCATCGACCAACGCTTGATAGGCGGCCAAGTCAGCAAACGAGCTCGCCAGCCAGGTTTCAAACACAGTGAGCTTACCGGCTAAACGCAGCATCTCCTGCTCATCTTCACTTAGCTCATCCCAGGTGTTTTCATTGACTTGGCACTCGAGGAAACCTCCCGACTGATGCACACCAGGAATAATCACGTACTGAGCCACTTCCTGGAAGCCAGTGGGCGCGTTCATTTCAGGGCTGCCCCACTCGGCCGCATCAATAACGCCACGTTCTAGGGCGCTGTAGATGTCGCCACCCGCCATCACCACCGTGGAAGCACCAAGCCGCGACGCTAATTCAGACCATGCGCCGGAAGTACGCAGGCGTAAGCCCTGGAAATCTTCTAACGTCTCCACACGCGTATTGGAGTGCAGGAAAATTTCGGTGCCTAAAATTGCGCAGGGGAATGCCACCACGTCGAAAACATCACGCCGATACTCTTCGTAGAGCTCTACGCCACCGCCTTCATACATCCACAACATGAACTCTTCTGGTGTCAAACCGCTTGAGTGTCCCGCTAACAGCGCCGTTGTCGGGTCGGTGCCATAGTCATAATTGATATAGTTGTGGCTTATCTGGGCCACACCGGATTTCACCGTGTTGGTGACGCGCAGAGCACTACCGAGAGTGCCGCCAGGGTAAATTTCAATAGCTATCTCGCCATTGGACAGCTCGCTCACGCGATCGGCGAACATTTTTGCATCACGCTCAAGCCAAGGGCCTCCGCTCCATGGAGTGGCCATGCGCCAATTTTTTTCAGCGGCTTCCGCTACTGCAGATCCCGCTGTCAAAACGGTGCAAAAACCAACGGCAACAGCAATTTTATTCATTTTATGCATGGTAGTTTCCTCTTGAAGGGAGCTTTAAAAGAGTAAGCGTTGGGCTTTATAGTTTGGTTCTCGCCAACGTGACACTTTGACATTATCACCTTCGCAACTGCAGCATTTGGCTCAGACTGTGTAAATCTGTGCTGAATCTCAGATATAAGGCATTAAAAAACCCCCATGGCGTTCAGCCATGGGGGTTTTGGTTACGCGATGTTCTATCACGTCATGAAATTAGAACCGGAAACGCAGACCTACGCTGGCAGCATCAAAGGTGTAAGCAGACTTATCCAGGTAGCGCATGTAATCGGCACCTAATGAAAGATTGCGCGTCAAATCAAACTCTGCGCCGGCGCCATATGAAAAGTCGCTTTCACGATCCTGGTTAAAGTCTACCTCCGTGAAACCCGCCAAGCCGTAGAGACGTACTTCCGGGGCGATGGGGAGAATACCCTTGGCATAAACACCCGCCAGGTAGTCTAACTCGGCTTGACCGTCAGAACCGCCAGTACCCAGGTGACCTTCTACAGCAAAATAGTCATTAAACTGAGAGCCACCGCGTAGGCGCAAGCCTACGTCATCACGTGAAGAGCCACGATCTGGATCCAGGCTCCAGAACATTGCATCAGCCCCCAAATAACCCTGGGGATAGATGAAAGACTGTTGTGCTTGTGCAGAGGTTGCGAATGCGCCTGCACCAACCAGGAGTACCGCTGATGTAAGTGATAATAGGGACATCTTCATAGCTTGTACCTCAGTTAAAAAACAGCGTTTCCTTACTATTTTGTATTGTGGTTTATAACGATGAAAAACGCAAACACTACCGACCTTTAGACAGACTGAGCACCACAATACCGCCGACCACGACGGCCCCACCGAGTAGCTGGCCAGGGCTGAGCATTTGCCCCAGCACAAAATAACCCAGTACCAGTGAAGCTACCGGTTCAATATTCATCACCGGGGCATTGCGCGCCATATCGAGACGCGGCACAAAGATAAACAGAACCGAAAACGCCGACCCATACAACAGCCCTAGCAGCGTAAGACCCAACCAACCAGTGCTATTATCAGGCAGGCTCATGCCCCCGGGCACGACACCGGCGACACCGCCAATAATCATGACAATAAACACCGTTTGCATGGTCAGCAGACTGCGCAGTGTACTGCCCACCCCGGCTAAACGGTGCTCGGTGATCCACAGCGCGCAGGCAAATACAAACGCTGCGGTTAGCCCGAATCCAATACCCGCTATCCACCCTGGCCCCATACCATCTGCACTGGCAAGCCATGAAGGAATGTCCAACACTACCAGTAGGCCAATTAAAATAGTGCCCATGATCAGACAGCTGCGCAGCGTAGGGCGAGGGCCGCCTAACGCCCAGCTCAATAACGCTAACTGGATGGGAAAGGTATTGACCAATAGCAGCGCAATTACCACGGGCAGCCTGGCCACCGCCGAATAGAGGCTGACGCTTTGAATTGCGATTAACAGGCCCACGGTTAGCTGCCAAGGCCAACTGCCAGCGGGTAGCCAAAGACGCTTTTTCTGAACTACCACCAGGGCCAGGAGAATCAAGCAGGCGACCCCTGAGCGGGTTAATACGGCTAGCAGCAGGCCAGTGCCATTATCAAACGCCAGCCGTGCAGAAACGTGATTCGCGGCGAACATAGTGGCCACGGTCATCATTAATAGAATGGCTAAATGGCGCGGCAGTAATGTTGGCAAAGGAGGCACTGACATAAGGACGGAACGACTCGTTATCGTGGTGAAGGTGTAAAATAGGGGATAGCCATAACGCTCTAAAGGCTACAGCATGCCTCGCTTTTATGTAGAAGGCTAACGAAATTCAGGCACTGCTTTTCTGCATTGCAGCATGTTAAACTAAAGTCTACCCCTTTACTTTATTATCTCCTAGTGAAAAGGTGCTTATGAACGCTCCGGTGCTGGTTATCAACTGTGGTTCTTCTTCAATTAAATATGCACTGATTGATTCAGATCCCGAGGCACCCCGTCTGGCGGGCCTGGCCGAACGCCTGGGCAGCCCGGAAGCACGCTTGAAAGGTAAAAACAGCGCCGGTGAAAGTTTCATTCAGCCCCTACCTGGTGCCGACCATACCCAAGCGCTTCATGCCCTTCTGGAACGTATGGAAGGCCGACTACCCGGCGCGGTGGGTCATCGCATTGTGCATGGTGGTGAACACTTCACCCAAGCTGCCTTAATCGACGACAGCGTTATCGCTGCTATTGAGACCACCGCTGCCCTGGCGCCGCTGCATAATCCTGCCAACTTAGCGGGCGTTGCGGCAACCCAAAGCGTCTTTCCTGAGCTGCCCCAAGTAGCGGTATTTGATACGGCTTTTCACCAAACCATGCCACCCCGCGCCTACCGTTACGCGTTACCGGAAAGCCTTTACGCCGAGCATGGCATCCGCCGCTATGGCTTCCATGGCACCAGCCACGCCTTTGTCAGCCAGCGCGCTGGTGACTTAAGCGAACGCGGCGCCGGTGGTTGGCTAACCGCCCATTTGGGCAATGGCTGCTCTACCAGCGCGGTATGGAATAACCAGAGTCTGGATACCAGCATGGGCCTTACCCCGCTGGAAGGCTTGGTGATGGGTACCCGCAGTGGTGATGTAGACCCCGGCCTCCATGCCCACTTGCATCGCCAGCTAGGCTGGTCGTTGGAAAAAATCGATAACGTGCTCAATAAAGAGAGCGGCCTGCTAGGACTCTCTGGCTTGACCAACGACATGCGCGAAATTGAAGACGCCGCAGAACAAGGCCACGCTAGCGCACAGTTGGCCATGGAAGTGTTCTGCTACCGTATTGCGAAATCGCTGGCCGCGCTCTCATGCGCCCTGCCCCAGTTAGATGGGGTTATTTTCACCGGTGGAATTGGTGAAAACTCTCCCATTGTGCGCCGTCAGGTAGTGTCACTTATGCCTCATTTCGGCTTCGCGTTGGATAACGATACGAACGAAGCCACTATTCGCGGCAACGAAGGCAAGCTGGACAGCGCTGGCCACCAAGGCCCACAGGTATGGGTCATCCCTACCGATGAAGAGGGCCGCATTGCGATGGAAACCCGCCACTGTTTAGAGGCACGTGTATGACGCCGCACCCCGATCAACCCCAAGCGATTCTGTTAGTGCCCACCAGCGTGGGCGTCGGGCTTACCTCTGCCTGTCTAGGGCTCATTCAAGCGCTGGATACCATCGGCCTGAAAGCCGGTTTTTTAAAGCCCTTTATGCAAAATGAGCTAAATGGCCCTGGTTTGGACCGCTCTACGGCACTGGTCTCGCGAGCACTGAATCAACGCCCGCCCTCGCCAATTTCTCAGGCGCGTTTGGAGCGGCTGCTGCGCGACGACCAAACCGATGAGCTAATGGAAAATGCGGTGGAGCTTTATGAGCAAGTCGTTCAGCAAGCCCACCGTGACGGCAGCACCCTTGATCTGGTGGTTGTTGAAGGCGTGGTGCCGACCCAGCACACCACTTACGCTACCCAAACCAATGCGCAACTGGCCAATGCACTTAATGCGCGGATTATATTAGTCGGTACGGGTGACCTGAACGAACCACAGGCCCTGGCCGAACAGTTGGATATGCATGCCCGCAGCTTTGGCGGCATTAGCTCCAGCCGTACCCTGGGCGGCATTTTGATGCGCATGAAAAACCTGCCTTACGGGCAGGAAGACGATCTTTCCGCCGCGCCTGGCACGATCAAACCGCAGTTGGAAGAGCCGGTACTGGCCAAACTACGGCAATACTCTCCGGCGCTGGCGACCGACAAGTTTCACCTGATTGGCGTGGTGCCCTACAGCAAAACGCTCAGCGCCCCGCGCACCTTGGATGTGGCGCGGGCCCTTAACGCCAAGCTGCTGAACGAAGGCGAAGCCGCCAGCCGCCGGGTGCTTTCTACCAGTCTATGTGCCCGTAGCGCTGCCAACGCGCTGCATATTTTTACGCCGGGCAGTTTGGTCGTTGCCTCGGGCGATCGCGACGATGTGGTGCTGGCCTCAGCGCTGGCCACTATGAATGGCGTCCAGTTGGCGGGTGTGCTGCTGACCAACGGCTTTATTCCCAACGACAATATGATTGAGATGTGCCGCCCAGCGCTCAAAACGGGCCTGCCGGTACTGGCGGTTGAAACCGACAGCTTGACCACCGCTCAGCACCTCAGCCAGTTAAGCAGCGAAATCCCCATGGACGATTTCGAGCGTGCCGAGCAAGTAGCCCGCTACGTTGCAGCCCATATAGATCTGGAGTGGCTAAAAGCCAACCTGAGCAGCGGCTATACCCGGCGCCTGTCGCCCTCGGCGTTTCGCCATCAGCTGGTCAAGCTTGCACAGCAGGCTAAAAAGCGCGTTGTATTGCCGGAAGGCAATGAGCCACGCACCATTGAAGCGGCAATTATTTGCCAGCGGCGCGGCATTGCCGACTGTGTATTGCTCGGCAATCGCGACGATATCGAAAACGTAGCGCGCAACCGGGGCTTAAAGCTGCCTAAAGCGCTAACGATTATTGACCCCGAAAGCACCCGTGCGAACTACATTGGTCCAATGGTGGAGCGGCGCAGCGGCAAGCTCAACGAGCTTACCGCTGAAGCACAGCTTCAAGACAACGTAGTACTCGGCACGATGATGCTGCAGTTGGACGAAGTAGATGGGCTGGTCTCTGGCGCTGTTCACACCACCGCCAACACCGTGCGCCCCGCGTTTCAGTTGATCAAAACCGCGCCAGAGTATAACCAGGTCTCGTCGATCTTCTTTATGCTGCTGCCCGAACAGGTGGTGGTCTACGGCGACTGCGCGGTGAACCCTGACCCAGATGCCGACACCCTGGCGGAGATTGCACTGCAAAGTGCTCGCTCTGCTGAAGCCTTTGGTATCGAACCAAGAGTCGCCATGATCAGCTACTCCACCGGCGATTCCGGCACCGGTGCCGATGTGGATAAGGTGCGTGAAGCGACGCGCATTGCCAAAGAGCGTGCACCGCATTTGGCGATTGACGGCCCCCTGCAGTACGACGCAGCCGCCATTGAGAGCGTCGGCAAACAGAAAGCGCCTGACTCACCAGTGGCGGGTAAAGCGACGGTGTTTGTGTTCCCCGACCTCAACACCGGCAACACCACTTACAAAGCGGTGCAGCGTAGCGCCCGCGTGGTGAGCGTTGGGCCAATGCTGCAAGGTCTAAACAAGCCGGTAAACGATCTTTCCCGCGGCGCACTGGTCGACGACATCGTCTACACCATCGCCCTAACCGCTATTCAGGCCAGCCAGCGGGAAAGCTAGAAGAGACTGACGTCTGTTTTTTTAATCCCCACAAACCAAACGCCCCGAGCTATTTGCTCGGGGCGTTTGATTGACGGCTTAACAGCGTGTAGGTGCTAAACCCACATCGGCACCATGGCTTCCAGCACCATGACTAGACTCATTGCGGTGATGGTGAGAATGGAGACACCAAACACTTTCTTGGCCCAGCGCACATCGTCATCTAAGCGATAGCCACGTAGCGCCAGGTAGAGCCAGTAGCCACCCATCACCAGCGCCACGCAGAGATACCCCATGCCCGCTTGGCTGGCTAACACCAGCGCCAGCGAGGCCGGAATAAACGCCACGATATAGCCCAGGATATGGTGCTTCGCCATTTTCACCCCGCGCACCACCGGCAGTACCGGAATCGATGCCCGTTGATAATCCGCATAGCGAAAGATCGCAATCGCATAGGAGTGCGGCATCTGCCACAGGCAAAAGATCACCAGCAGCATAAACGCACCGCTATCAAACTGCCCGGTGACTGCGCAGTAGCCCACCACCGGTGGCATGGCGCCGGAAAGGCTACCCACCAAGGTGCCGTACTCAGAGCGGCGCTTCATGTAGAGACTATAAAGCCCCACATACACACCCCAGCCAATCACCGCTAACGCGACGGTTAAACCGTTGGTGCCTAGCGCTAAACACACCACCCCAGTCACACCTAAGAGCGCCGACACACCCAGCGCTTGGGTAATGGAAATGCTGCCTCTAACCAGGGGGCGATGGCGCGTACGCGCCATCAATGCATCAATATCGCGGTCGATGACGTTATTACACGCACAGCCCGACGCGATGATAAATGCAATCCCCACCATGACTGAGACAAAGCTGAGCCACTCAAACTGCCCCTGGGCGGCAAGGAAATAACCGCCCAACGTCGCAATCAAGTTACCCCCGATAATACCGGGTTTAGTCAGCTCAAACAGATCCCGCCAGCGGCTAGGCGCTGAAATCAGCCGATCATCATGTTGAGATGCAGATGCTGCATGATCCACAGCGAGCCTCCTACCACTAAGACGAGAATCGTCAGTGTGAAGACGAAGGACATGAGATTCCAGCCCTCGTCAGCTTTGGTATTCATATGCATAAACATGACCAGCTGCACCAATATCTGCAGTACAGCGGTCACGGCCACCACTATAACAGTGGTAAGCACGCTAAGCGCGCCACTCATCACCACTGCAAAGGGGATAATGGTCAGTATCAGCGACAATACCAGTCCTGTCACATAAGACTTTACGCTGCCATGGGCATTCGCTGCGCCAGAAGAAGGATGACTCATCTCACAACACTCCCATCAGGTAAACGAATGAGAAGACACAGATCCAGACAATATCCAGGAAGTGCCAGAACAGGCTGAGGCACAAAATCCTTGGCCGGGTCATATCGTTCAAGCCTTTGGTAGAGAGCTGTACCAGCATTACCAAGATCCAGATCAAGCCAAAGGTTACGTGAAGACCGTGGGTGCCCACCAGGGTAAAGAAGGACGAGAGAAACGCGCTGCGATCCGGCCCATAGCCTTGGTGAATCAGGTGCTGAAACTCATAGACCTCCATGCCCACGAAGGCCGCACCGAGCAAAAACGTAACGGCAAGCCACGCTTTTACCTGGTTAATGCGATTGGCATTCATCGCCAACACGCCCATCCCAAAGGTAAAACTGCTCACCAGCAGTAAGAAGGTCTCCACCAGCACAAAGGGCAGCTCGAAAATATCGGCAGCCGTCGGCCCGCCCGCGGTGCCCTTCATCAGCACGGCGTAGGTGGCGAACAGTGATCCGAAGATCACCAAATCGCTCATTAGGTAAACCCAAAAACCAAACACTTTGGTGCCCGCGGCATCGTGATGCTCATGGGGCTCGGCCACTGCGCCGTGATGTAGAGTATCGGTAGCCATTACGCTTGCGCCTCCATGCCTAGCTGTTGTTCACGTTCGAGTTGATGCTTACGTTCGATACGTTCGACGTCAGCGGCCGGTACGTAGTAATCGACATCATCATTGAAAACACGGGCGATAAAGCTCGCCATTACGCCAATCAAGCCTACCGCCGCTAACCACCAGATATGCCACACCAGGGCAAAACCCAGCACCAGGGCGAACAGGCTAATCACCGGCCCGGCAACGGTATTACGCGGCATATGGATATCGGTATAGGGCGCGTCTTCAAGCTGCTCATTGCTACGCTGCTTCTGCGACCAGAAGCTGTCGATATCACCTACTTCAGGTAATCGCGCGAAGTTGTAGAACGGCGCGGGCGATGAGGTCGACCACTCCAAGGTGCGACCATCCCAAGGGTCGCCGGTCACATCGGCGTTCTGTTGACGGTCACGGATACTCACCCAGAACTGAATAATGGTGCAGGCGATGCCCATCATGATGATGACCGCCCCTACCCAGGCCAGAATCATCCACGGCTGCCATTCAGGGTTGGCGTAGGACTGCATGCGGCGCACAGCGCCAAAGAAGGCCAGTACATAAAGCGGCATAAAGGCGACGTAAAAACCGATAAACCAGCACCAGAACGAGCGCTTGCCCCACTTTTCGCTGAGCGTGAAACCGAACGCTTTGGGGAACCAGAAGGTAAGCCCCGCCATCATGCCGAACACCACGCCGCCAATGATGACGTTATGGAAGTGAGCAATTACAAACAGGCTGTTGTGCAGCACAAAGTTGGCCGCAGGCACCGCCAACATCACGCCGGTCATGCCACCCAGGGTGAAGGTGATAATAAAGCCCAGGGTCCACAGTACCGGTGAGGTCAGCTCTAAGCTTCCGCGATAAATGGTGAATAGCCAGTTGAAGACCTTCACCCCGGTGGGAATGGCGATAATCATCGTCATAATGCCGAAGAAGGCGTTAACGTTGGCGCCCGCCCCCATGGTGAAGAAGTGGTGCAACCAAACAATAAACGACAGCAAGGTGATGGCGATGGTCGCCCACACCATGGTCATATAACCAAACAGGCGTTTGCGGGCAAAGGTCGAAATAACTTCAGAGAACACCCCAAACGCCGGCAGGATCAGGATATACACTTCCGGGTGGCCCCAGGCCCAAATGAGGTTGACGTACATCATCATGTTGCCGCCAAAATCATTGGTGAAGAAGTGCATGCCCAAGTAACGGTCCAGGGTCAGCAGCGCGACTGTCGCGGTCAGAATCGGGAAAGAGGCAATAATCAGAATGTTGGCGCACAGCGAGGTCCAGGTGAAGATCGGCATGCGGAACAGCGTCATGCCCTTGGTGCGCATTTTCAGAATGGTCACAAAGAAGTTAATACCGGTCAGCGTCGTGCCTACCCCGGATATCTGTAACGCCCATATCCAGTAATCGACCCCGACCCCAGGACTAAACTCGATCCCCGATAAGGGGGCGTAGGCCAGCCAGCCGGTTTTGGCGAACTCCCCCACCACCAGCGAGATATTGACCAATATCGCTGCGGCAGCAAACAGCCAGAAGCTTAAGTTATTCAGGAAGGGAAAGGCGACATCGCGTGCGCCAATTTGCAGCGGCACCACCAGGTTCATCAGACCAATGACCATGGGCATCGCCACGAAGAAGATCATGATCACGCCGTGGGCGGTAAAGATCTGATCGTAATGTTCGGGGGGTAAATAGCCTGCGGCACCTCCGGCGGCCATGGCCAGCTGAGTGCGCATCATAATGGCATCGGCAAAGCCACGGAGAAGCATGACCAGCGCGACGATAAAGTACATGATGCCGAGCTTTTTATGGTCAACGGAGGTAAACCACTCGTTCCATAGCCAGCCCCACTTACGGTAGTAAGTCAACGCGCCTACCAACGCGATCCCACCAATGGCCATAAAGGCCGCCACGACCATGATAATCGGCTCGTGGTAGGGAATGGCCTCTAAACTAAGTTTTCCAAACATTGCTTAACCCCCTGCTTCAACGTTAGTGGGATGGCTGCGCAGGGCATGCTCCCCACTGGCATGGTGATTGGTTTCATGACTAGGTGCGGTCGCATGATCGTTCGCATGAGCGCTTTCTAGCTCGCCAGGTTCGACATGGTTTTCGTAAACATGGTTTTCGTGGGCATCGCCAATGGCGTCAGAGTGACCGCCATGCCCGCCACCGGTGTGGAAGCTGGTCAAGATGCTTTCATATAGCGTTGGTGAAACAGCGGAGAAGTACTCCACAGGATGAAATTCGCTGGGCTCAGCTAGCGTTTCATAGCGCTCGGGATAAGAGAGTGTTTCAGGGGCACTACGAACGCCTTCGACCCAAGCATCAAAATCAGCGGGTGAGGTTACTTTTGCCTCAAAGGTCATACCCGAGAAGCCCGCACCGCTGTAGTTGGTAGAGCGGCCTGGGTAGCTGCCAATTTCATCGGCAATCAGGTGGACATCGTTGTCCATTCCCGCCATGGCGTAGATCTGACTGCCCAAGTGAGGGATGAAGAAGGCATTCATGACCGAGCCGGAACTAACCCGAAAACGTACTGGGGTATCCACCGGAAAGGCCACTTCGTTAACGCTGGCAATGCCCTGTTCGGGGTAGATGAACAGCCACTTCCAATCTAGCGCCACCGCCTGTATTTCCATCGCCGCCACATCGCTTTCAAGCGGTTTGTGCGGGTCAAGACTGTGGGAGGTTTTCCAGGTTAACAGCGCGAGCACGGCAATAATGGCGCAGGGTACGACCCATATCACCGCTTCAATCGCATTCGAGTGCGCCCAATCAGGCAGGTATTTCGCCAATGGATTATTGCGCCGATAACGCCAGCCAAACAGCAGCGTCATCGCAATAACAGGGATAACCACGATTAGCATTAAGCCGAAAGAGGTGAGAATCAGCGAACGCTGTTCTACGCCAATCTGCCCCTTGGGATCTAGAAGTGCAGAACTACAGCCTGCCAGAAACAGGCACAGCGCAAGGAGCACTAAGGTGCCTCGCCTGCGCCAGAGTGAGTGTCGTTGCATGGTGTGATCTCATGAGAGGTTCAATAAACACTAGCCTGCGATGCCAACCAACTTAATAGCAGGCTAACTATCACTCCATACTTTTCCCAAAACGTTACCTTTAAAAGCACTGCTCCGGGAAAAATATGCGCCGCCGAATGGGGATTGGCGACGGCCTCGCTTACTCATGCGTTAAACGCTCAAGCAGCTAAGACTAAAGTATTTTCTATTGATACAGGTCATGAAAGAAGTGGCGATTTGACGCACCTTAAGCATTATCTTATACACGCACAACAAACGCCTAGGCGATGGTCACTTCTGGCACTTCATTACCAAGGCCCCGCAGCAGCTTCGGTGCCCCCTCTTCATCGGTGACAATCACATCAAAATCACCTAATGCGGCAAAATAGGCAGGGCGCACTACACCAAATTTACTGGCATCTACCACTAGCAAGCGTTGCATAGCGGTGGCAATGGCGGCCTGTTTGGGTGCCACTTCATGGAAGTGAAAGCAGCTTACGCCGCGCTCCAGGTCTACTCCCGCCGCAGAGATTAGCGCCTTATTGATGCCTAAACGCTCAATCGCGGCCGCCATATTATCGCTAGCAAACGATTGGGAGGCAGCATAAAACAATCCCCCTAAAAGCACTAAGCGCACGTTTGGCAGCGCCGTCACCGCATTGGCAACATTGAGCGCATAGGTCACCACGGTTAGCTCACGGAAATGACTTAATTGGCTGAGCAAAGGAATCAGCGTCGAGCCGCAGTCAATAAACAGCGTATCGCCCTCTTCGATAAAGGCGAGCACCCGCTGACAGAGACTATATTTTGCCTGGTAATGACTGGCCTGCTGCTCGGTTAAATCATAAATCGGCGTGACACCCGGATAGTTCGCCATGACCAGCCGCCCTCCCAGTAGGCTGATAGCAGTGGTGTGGGTCGTCAGATCGCGACGGATCGTCATCTCCGATACATCACACAGCTCTGCGGCATCGCGCAGGTGAAGAGTGCCGCCGCTGGCAAGCGCATCCTGAAGTTTGGCAAGGCGCAGTGCGCTACGACCATTCATGGTGGACATCTCCTGGCAAACCCTTTTGTCGTTAAGTCTTGCGTCATCAAGCGGCAGCATTCGCGCCCAGTCAGGCTTTATGGGTAGGCAATGTTCGTTGTTATTTCGCTGCAGTGCCGTTTCTATGCTGAGCGAGCGGCGCCAAAATTTCCACTGTTAGGACGCCTATTGGCGCGATTAGTGGCAATCACGAAAGCAGTGTCACATTTAAGGCTTTTTGGTGTGACAACACTTGCAAATTTCCGTTAAAAAAATAACACTAAATGTTATAATTTTAACATTATCGCCAGCCCACACGACTATAACCCCGGTTAGCTACTCCCAAATAGCACCGCGATAACCCTTGTTGAGGCTCTCATGACTGCTCGTACCTTTTTGCGTACCCCATTCCGTACGCTTACCCGCTCTTCGTCTCTTGTCACGCTTGGCGCTGGCGTTTTGATGACCACGGCGGCTACCACGGCCAATGCGGATACCTTCCAGCCTATCTGGTCATTCGGCAATATTTCCTTAAACTACTTGGACTGGTCGAGCGGCACTGAAGCGCGCACCGCCTCCAACGCGGCTAAAAGCGATTTCACCTTTGTTGAAATCGAAGGCGGCGCAGGTTTTAGCTGGGGCGAGTTTTACGGTTTCTTTGATTTTGAAAACCCCACAAACAACCAGTTTAATGAGTCCAGTGGAGGTAAGGACAACTTCCGTACTGCAGGTAAGGTGACGTCGCACATTTACCTGGGCGACAGCCCACTCTCGATTTATGCCCATGTCTATGACTTCCGCGACTACGGCTTTAATGCCCGCGAGCAGGATCAAATTCTCGGCCTTGGCTACCGCACCACCTTTGATAACGGCCTGTGGTTTAAACCCTTTATTGGCGCCGCTCGTGTTCAGAGCGATGGCTACACGGGCATGAATGGCTATATGGCCGGCTGGGTAGCCGGCTATGACTTCTCGGCGATTAACCAAAACTTCAGCGTTACCAACTGGCATGAGCAAACATTTGGTCGTGATGACGACTACCTGGAACAGAACTTCGTTGGCGATAAGGCGGGTAGCGTAGGCACCAATGGCGCACTAAGCTTTTGGTGGCACCCCAGCGATTTAATCACCACGGGTATTCAGTATCGCTATTCTGAAAACAAGTTGGGCACCCCCAATGATTATCAGAATGCGATGATTTACTCCGTCAAGCTCAACCTACTGTAAACGAGTTTACTCCTCGCGGACTCGAAGGATCTCCCTATGACACTCCTTATGAGCTTGGTTGGTATGGTCACCCTGGTGACCATCGCTCTGATTTTCTCCTACGACCGTAAGTCGATTCGACTGCGTACCGTGCTGGGTGCGTTTGCGATTCAGGCAGGTATTGGGGCCTTTGTACTTTATGTACCGTTTGGGCAAGCCGTTCTGCAAGCCATTTCGGCGGGCGTTAGCCAAGTATTGGTGTACGCCGATGATGGCATCGGCTTTCTATTTGGCGGGCTGGCAGATGTAGACAACATCGGCTTTATATTTGCGATTAAAGTACTGCCGGTGATTATCTTCTTCTCTTCACTGATCGCTGTGCTGTACTACATCGGCATCATGCAGTGGGTTATCCGCATCTTGGGTGGCGCCCTGCAAAAAGCATTGGGCACCTCACGTACTGAATCGCTCTCCGCGACGGCGAATATTTTCGTCGGCCAAACCGAAGCCCCGCTAGTGGTTCGCCCATTTATTGCCCGCATGACCCCCTCGCAGCTATTTGCCGTTATGTGTGGCGGTTTAGCCTCTGTGGCCGGTTCCGTATTGGCAGGCTACGCAGCGCTAGGTATTCCCATGGAGTACTTGGTGGCAGCGTCATTTATGGCGGCCCCAGGCGGGCTGTTATTCGCTAAGTTGATCATGCCGGAAACCCAAGACGTTACCGACAGCGACAGCGTTACCAAGGTAGAAGAAGAGATAGAAGCCCAGGAAGATAAGCCTGCCAACGTATTGGATGCTGCGGCATCTGGTGCCACATCGGGGTTAATGCTGGCTGCCAACGTGGGCGCAATGCTGCTGGCGTTCATCGCCCTGATTGCATTGGTCAACGGTATTTTAGGCGGGGTTGGCGGCTGGGTAGGCTTTGAAGCGCTAAGCCTGGAACTAATACTGGGCTGGCTATTTGCTCCGCTAGCCTTCCTATTGGGTGTACCCTGGGAAGAGGCTACCCTGGCGGGCTCATTTATCGGCCAAAAACTGGTGGTCAACGAATTTGTCGCCTACATCAATTTAGCCCCTTACATTGAAGGGGAACAAGTCGTTGCCGCTACGGGTCAGTTGATGACACCGCACACCATGGCGATTCTCTCTTTTGCGCTGTGTGGCTTTGCCAACCTATCCTCCATTGCGATTTTGCTGGGTGGTTTGGGTAGTATTGCCCCTACCCGCCGTAAAGAAATTGCACGCTTTGGTGTTAAAGCCGTTTTGGCGGGTACGCTTTCTAACTTGATGTCAGCCTCTATTGCTGGCTTCTTTATCGCCCTGAGTAACGCTACGTCTTAACCCAGCGGGTACTACTGAGGGTGGCGGGTGCTGCAGTTGTATCTGCAGTGCCCGTTTTATCTTTTACTGACTTGCGAGAATTCCATGACTGCGACTGCCTCCCCCAATATCGCTCAAGCCGCGCGCCAAGCACTCACCCTCATGGACCTGACGAGCCTGAATAGCAGCGATACAGACAGCACCATTGAAGCGCTCTGCCAGCAGGTAAAAACACCTTTTGGCACTCCTGCAGCGGTGTGCGTGTACCCCCAGTTTATTGTCACGGCTCAGCGAGCGCTGACTGCCCACAAACTTAATGACCAGGTTAAAATTGCCACCGTCACCAACTTTCCTGACGGCACCGACGATATTATGGCCGCTGCCCGGGAAACCCGCGATGCGGTTGCCTCCGGCGCCCATGAAGTCGATGTGGTATTCCCCTACCGCGCGCTGATGGCGGGTGACGAAGAGACAGGCCTTGAACTGGTTGAAATGTGCAAAGCCGCCTGCGCTGGCCAAGCACTTCTCAAAGTCATTATTGAGTCCGGCGAGCTTAAAGAGCCCGCGCTGATCAAGCGCGCCAGCGAACTGGCTATCGAGGGTGGGGCCGATTTTATTAAAACATCGACCGGGAAGGTTCCTATCAACGCCACCTTGGAAGCGGCTGAGATCATGCTAAAAGCGATTAAAGCCAGTGGCCAGGATGTCGGTTTCAAAGCGGCAGGGGGCGTTAAAACCGCCGAAGATGCCGCTGAATACTTAGCACTTGCTAACAGTATCATGGGTCCAGGATGGGTGACGCCCGCACACTTCCGCTTTGGTGCCTCAAGCTTACTGGGCAACCTGCTGACGACGTTGACTGGCAATACCAGCGCGGCGGCCACCGACGGAGGTTATTGATGTCTGCTAACGCCACTAAACACACTCTGCTTCCCCAGGAGCTTATCCGTCTCAAGCGCGACAGCCAGCCGCTGCCTGCAGAAGAGATTAAAGCGTTTGTCCAGGGTATTGCTGATGACCGCATTAGCGACGCCCAGATTGGCGCCTTTACCATGGCGGTGTTTCTCAACGGCATGAGCCGTGAAGAAGTGGTAGCGCTGACCACCGCGACCCGCGACTCGGGCCACGTCATGCAGTGGAGCGACCTGAACCTGCCAGGTCCGATTGTGGATAAGCACTCCACCGGCGGCGTGGGCGATTTGGTCTCCCTGGTGCTTGGCCCTTGGGTAGCCGCCTGCGGTGCCTTCGTGCCGATGATTTCCGGTCGCGGCCTGGGTCATACCGGCGGCACCTTGGATAAGCTCGAATCGATCCCCGGCTATGACCCTTACCCTGCCCCAGAGCGCTTCCGCGACGTAGTGAAGACTACCGGCGTGGCGATTATCGGCCAGACCGGTGACCTAGCACCGGCGGACAAGCGCATTTACGGCGTGCGTGACGTAACCGCCACCGTGGAATCCATTCCACTAATCACAGCGTCTATTCTGGGCAAAAAGCTGGCCTCCGGTCTGGATGCGCTGGTGATGGACGTTAAGGTGGGTAGCGGCGCCTTTATGCCCACCCCGGAGAAATCCCGCGAGCTGGCGAAAAGTATTGCCAATGTCGCAACCCAGGCAGGTACACCCACCACCGCCCTGCTCACCGATATGAGCCAACCGTTGGCACCCTGCGCCGGTAACGCCGTGGAAATCGTCGAGACCCTGGCCCTGCTGCGCGGTGACCGCCCAGACAGCCGCGTGATGCAAGTCACCCGCGAGCTGGCGGTGGAAATGCTAATCGCTGGCAAGCTTGCGGGCTCACGTGAAGAAGCATTAACAAAGCTTGAGAAAGCGCTAACCTCTGGTGCCGCCGCTGAGGTGTTCGCCCAGATGGTGCGTGAACTCGGTGGCCCCAGCGACTTTATGGAGCGCTCCGATCACTACCTGGCGAAAGCTGACGTGATTAAGCCGGTATACGCAGAGCAAGTAGGCATCGTACAACGTATCGATACCCGCGCCGTGGGCATGAGCGTGGTGGAACTGGGCGGTGGTCGCCTGCGTAACGACGCAAGCGTCGATCATAGCGTCGGCTTTACCGACATCGTTGAAATCGGTGAGCGCGTGGATAGTCAGCGTCCCATCGCCATGGTCCACGCCCGCAGTGAAGCCGCCGCCGAGCGCGCTGCTGAACAGCTCCGCGCCGCCTTTACCCTTGGCGAAGGCGCCGCTAGCGGCGACACCCTGCTACAAGACACCTTCCGTGGAGAAGCCTTATGAGCCGCGCGATCGTGCTGGTGCTCGACTCCTTTGGGATTGGCGCTGCCCCAGATGCCGCCACCTTCGGCGATGAAGGCTCCGACACCCTGGGTCATATCGCTGCCGCCTGCGCCCGTAATGAGGCTGATACTGCTAACCGTTCAGGCCCACTCAAGCTACCCAACCTGGCCAAGCTGGGACTGTTCCACGCTCACCGCGATGCCACCGGCAGCGTGGCCGAAGGCGTCACCCTCCCGGAAAGTTTAGAAGGTGCTTACGCACACGCCAAAGAGATTTCCAGCGGCAAAGATACCCCCTCCGGCCACTGGGAAATCGCCGGTGTGCCAGTACGCTTTGACTGGGGGTACTTCCTCGACAAAACCGACAGTTTTCCCCTTGAACTGCTCGACGCTATTGTCCAGGAAGCTGATTTAACCGGGGTGATTGGCAACTGCCACGCCTCGGGTACCGAGATCATCGCCCGCCTGGGTGAAGAGCACGTGGCGACGGGCAAGCCGATTGTTTACACCTCGGCAGACTCAGTATTCCAGATTGCCGCCCACGAAGAGCATTTCGGCCTGGAACGCCTCTATAAACTGTGCGAAACCGTGCGCGAATTGCTAGAGCCCTACAATATTGGCCGCGTGATCGCCCGTCCGTTTATCGGCGAAGACAGCACCACCTTTGCCCGCACCGGTAATCGCCGCGACTATAGCGTTGAGCCACCGGCACCCACGGTCTTGCAAAAGCTTGCCGACGCCGATGGTGAAGTGGTCTCAATTGGTAAAATTGCCGACATCTACGCCCACTGCGGCATTACCCACAAGGTAAAAGCCAGCGGCCACGACGCGCTAATGGACGCCACCCTCAACGAGATCGAGCGTACCAGTAAGCGCGAGGTCGGTGAGCGCGTGATGATCATGACCAACTTTGTCGATTTTGACTCGGTCTACGGTCACCGCCGGGATATACCGGGCTACGCCGCCGCACTGGAAGATTTTGATGCCAAGCTGCCCAAACTGCTGGCTTCGCTAGACGAAGACGACCTGCTGATTCTGACTGCCGACCACGGCTGCGACCCCAGCTGGCACGGCACCGAGCACACCCGGGAGTACGTGCCCATTTTGGTACACGGCCCTGGCTTTACCCCCGGCCCCCTGGGGGAGCGCGGCACCTTTGCCGATATCGGCCAAACCCTGGCCGACTTTTTCCTGCTGCCGGCCATGGCCGATGGCACAAGCTTTCTTCCTAACGCCGCTTAAAGGCGAGCGCCAATTTACAGGAGGCCTCTGATGGCTACACCGCATATTAATGCCGAGATGGGCGATTTCGCCGATACTGTACTGATGCCCGGCGATCCGCTGCGCGCCAAATATATCGCGGATACCTACCTGGAGAACGTTCGCCAGGTGAACGACGTGCGCAATATGTTCGGCTACACCGGCACCTATCAAGGCCGCGAGATTTCCGTGATGGGCCACGGCATGGGTATCCCCTCGGTCTCTATCTACGCCAAGGAACTGATCACCGACTACGGCGTTAAATCGCTGATTCGCGTGGGCTCCTGCGGCGCGGTTCGCGACGACGTCAACGTGCGCGATGTGGTCATCGGCATGGGCGCCAGCACTGACTCCAAAGTGAACCGTATGCGCTTTAACGACCACGACTTCGCCGCCATCGCGGATTTTGAACTGACTCAGCACGCCGTTGCCGCCGCCAAGGCCAAAAACGTGCCAGTCAAAGTGGGCAATATCTTCTCAGCGGACCTGTTCTACAACCCACAAACCGAAATGGCCGAAATGCTTAAACGCTACGGCATTGTCGGCGTTGAGATGGAAGCCGCAGGCCTTTATGGCGTCGCCGCAGAGTTCGGCGCTCGCGCCATGACCATCTGCACCGTGTCGGATCACATCCTGAAAGGCGACTCGCTCTCAAGCGCCGACCGTCAAACCACCTTCGACGACATGATGCTGATTGCTTTGGACACAGTGTTACGCGACGACGCAGCCCGCGCCTAGGAGAGAGTGGTCATGAGCCAACGTTCTGATGAGCTAGCGTCTGATGAATTAGTGCCTGAAGAGATCGTCCAAAAACTGTTTAGCGCACGTGCTAACGCCTATGTCCCCTACTCCGCTCACCCAGTGGCGTCGGTCATGGTGACCCCAGATGGCCAGCAGTTTACGGGTACTAACGTGGAAGTGGCACACTACAAAGGCCTATGCGCTGAGGCATCGGCTATTTCCGCGATGATAACTGCCGGGCAGCGTCAGTTGGCTACCGTCTATGTGATGGGCCCTGGCGATCACCTGTGCACGCCCTGCGGCGACTGCCGCCAGCGCATCCGCGAGTTTGCCACGCCAGAGACGCAAATCAAGGTGCTTTCCGGCAGCGGTGAGCTGCTCAAAACCTACACCATGGAAACGCTACTACCCGACGCCTTCGGCCCCGAGCAGTTGCCACCTCGTTAAGCCAGCCAGATGGCAACCAATCAGTTTAAAGCCAGGCATTCTGGCAACCCTGACAATACCCGCTATTCAATAGCGGGTATGACTGATCGCCATGGCTTTATTGAGTAGTTGGTTACATGAAACCCACGCCACGCGGCATCAACCCTAGGTGATTCTCGACCTTTGAAACGCCCGGCACGTTTTCTGCGGCGACTGTCACCGCCTGCTTTTGCTCAGGTGACTCAACTAATCCCCAAATTTCGACTGCACCACCATCGACAATTAGGCTAATGCTTTCGGTTGGTACGCCAGCATTATGTTCCACCTCTTTGAGAATGGCCTCACGAATCTGCCGGTCATCCGCAGGTGACTGTGTCGGTGCGACCGCTGCATTGGCAATGCCTTGGAGCAAATTAGCGCGGCTGACGATGCCAACTAACTTGCCCTCGCGCAGCACAGGCACCCGTTTGATATGGTGCTTTTCCAGCAGGCGTGCAATGGTGTGCAGCGGCGTATTTTCTTCAACCGTTAACGGGTTGGGGGTCATCACCTCGCTGGCTTTACGACCATGGGACTTTACATAGTCGCCAGCGTCTTTACCGCCGGTGAAGAGTGATAACCACCAGGAGTGGCCATTGTGCTCTTCATTCTTTACCCGGCGCATCAGATCACCCTCGCTGACGATGCCCACCACCTTTCGCTGGTCATCTACCACCGGGACAGCACTAATACGATGATCCAGTAACAGCTGGGCAATTTCACGCACTTCCGCGTCGAGCCCCACACTCACCACTTTGGGTGTCATAATGTCGATAGCTTGCATAGTTATTCTCCTTGCGACCAGCCGTTAAAACAATTCAGTCACTCTGCCTGTTAAGACATCTCTTCAGGCCACTGCTTTAAAACTGAACCGCCGTTGCGTTGCCCTTCCTTGAGGGTAGTTCGCTGACGGAGAATTGCCTATGCGAGCTCGCTATCGACAAGTACGCAATGAGGTTGTTTTGATCTGGCGCAGTTTATTGGCCTTTTTGTGCTGCGCTGCTTTCAGATACCGCGTTTTCAGATACAGCGCTGTTCTCCGCTACCTTTTCCACATCGACTATGCCAGAGCGGCTAACAACCACCTTCCAACGGGCCAAATAGGGAGCATCTTCGCTGCCTGTTTCACGCACTACTAAATTGAACAGGTGGCGGCGCTCAACGCTTTCGCGTACGGCCTGACCATCCTTTAGGCGGTAAATGTGATGTTTCCCCTTGCTCATTAGCCGGGTGAGCATCGATATATCGAGATTGAGTGTTTCTCGAGTGTGCTCGTAGCCACTTAAAAAGCGCGTTGGCGACATGCGCGAGCTTGAACGGTAGTGCAGCACCATTTCTTCACGTTGGGCCACCGTGCGGCGGCGCATTTTTTGTATATCATCATCCAAGGATGCAAAGCGCTTGTAATCGAACCACTCTAACTGACGCCCTACCGTGGCGTTGCGCGTAGGGTCTAAATATTCACGACGCCATTTGGGACGGCCCTTTCGCAGCCAGCGCCATAGGGTATTGCGCAGATCATCCTTAAACACTTCGCGCATGGCATAAAGCAGCGCCATCGCCAGTACAAACAGTGCGGTAATATCACCTACGATACTGCGCAAATGCAGCACACCTAACGAGACAAAGACCATCACCACAGCGGTAGCCAGTGCTTTAACCGCCTTCTGTTCGCCTCCTCCCAGCTCCAGCGATTTCTGCTTCAAGGTGATCGGGTGTTCGATCAAACGCCGCAGCAAACGCATTTTATTCGACATACGGGTAGGATCAGCCATGACCCGCTCGGCGTTATACTCTTGTTCACGGCGGTACTCTCCTTCCTGTTGGCATACGCTGATGAATCGCCGACCAATATCGGTAAATTCACCGCCCCGGGGCATATGCGAGACCAGTGCAAGTAACTGCTGTTCAGTAAACCAGGAGAGGTAGTTATCAATATTGGCAAAGTACTTATATAAGCTGTCATCACTGGGTTGATTGCGACGCAGGCGTCTTAAAATACTCTCGCTTAAGTCGATCATTTCATGCAGCTGATCGCGCAGGCCAGTAGCGCTCTCTTGGATATCGCTGTTCTCTTCCCGCTCTTCCTGGCGAGCGTGGCGTAGCTTGTTAGCAGTGACCAGCATCGCCTGAGTGGTGCGCTCCATCGCTACCACATATTGATAGGCAAATAGGCTCAAACTCAAACGGTAGGAATCACTGCCAAGACGGTTACGGCTGGCAAGGCGGCTTTGAACCAGCGGTAACAGATACTCGTCACTGTAGTAAGTGCGCGAGATATTAATCGCAGCGTGGTAGAAAGCTTCTTCTGAGATAAGCTGAGTGCTTAAGCCCAACTCGCCTGGCACGAAAAGGTAGACGTCGAGGGTATGCGATGTCTCTTCCTTGAGCCGCCGGGTAAGACGCAGCTGAAAGCTATTTTTCCGCTCAACGTTGATCAACTCATCAAACTCCTACTCCTTTGCCTAACGTGATGATATACCATGGCTGAATTAACCATGATGAAGCTTATACTTGTCATCTATCTTGGGGTTGTTTAAAAAGTCACCACTAAACGTTATTCATCACTTTTTTACGGATCTCTATCTACGGAGCTGGGGAATGTCGATTGCCCGTTTTTCCCCCTTTGAGCTGCTGCTGTTAAAAAGCCGCAGCCAAGTGGATACGGCAACACTGCTGCTGTTGGCTTGGGTGCTGGTGCACCGTCAGCACATTTCTGAGGGCCAGCGACGGCGTCGTCTGGCCGACGTCTCTGCGCAGTTTCGCCACGGACATGAGCTTACCCCGGTGATGAGCATTGCCCATAGCCAGGACTTGCAGGCTATCCAATTAGCGGCGGAGGTCGTGCGCAAAGAGTGCTCCAAAGCACGTAGTTTGAGCGTAATCCATAAAGCGATTAGCGTAGCCACTGATGACGGCGCGCTATCAATAGCCAACCATTATATTTTGCGTTTTCTGGCCGATTTGTTAAACGTTGCTCCCGTAACGCTCGCCACGCTTTTTCAGGAGCTCACCGGCGCCCCACTGAGTTCTCCTGAAGATCCCAGCCGGGATGCTTACTGGCAAATTCATGACCCAGACTACCATGCGCGTAAAGCACGCGAAGCCGCGGCGGCTGAGCAAAAGGCACGCCAAGAGCAAGCACGGGCAGAACAGCAGCAGCGCCAAAAAAATGAACGTGAGCAGCATAAACAGCAAAAGCAACAAGACAAGCAGCGGCGCCAGGATGAAGCTCGACGAGCCCGGGAGCAAGAGCAGCAGCGTAAGCGCGAGCAGACACATCAGCAAGAGCAGGAACAGGAAAGGGCGCGGCAGCGCAAGCAATCAGAACGAGAGCAGCGCTCTAGAGGGCACTACTCACACCAACAAGAGCAGCGCCAACAACAGTCGCGTAATCATTATTCTGACCAGCAACGCCCATCACCGCCGCCAGACCGCACAACGCGCGCGCTGTCCGTCTTGGGCCTAAGACCAGGGGCCACTCGCATCGAAGTTCGCCACGCCTATCGTCGCATGGCACAGTTGCACCACCCAGATCGCTTTTATACCAAAAGCGATCAACAAATAGCGTTAGCTTCCGCGCGCTTCCAGCGTATTAAAAACGCCTATGATTATTTGATGAAAACTTACTGAAGACATGTAACGCTAAGCACTTAACTTTATTCGCTGGCCGCAGAGAATCCATTACCCCATGCGTGATTTGTATCAACGCCTCGCGATTTCCCCCGAGGCCAACGAGCAAGACATCAAACGTGCTGTAACGAGTTGCCAGCACAGCGTGCTGCGCCAAGATGCGGAGTCGGTTTTCGCTGTCGCCGAACGCCGCGCGGCCTACGACACGCTCCACGAAACCGTTAGCGATATTGGCAGGCTACGCGCCCGCCTGGGCCTGACACATGGCGCACACTGGCAAGGCGACGTGGCCAACGACTTCTCAATGCCGCCCGATCAAGCAGTCTCACGCCACGATGAGTTAATTGGCCGTGTGGGCCTTGCCGTTTCGCTGTATAACCGCTGGCAGCGCTTTCGCGGGCCGTGGTTACTGATCACCGTTTTCACCACCGGGGCTAGCGTAGGTCTCGCCTTGGGGCTCGCCCTGTGCCTGGGGCTTATCCCGATGTGAAGCCTCATGGCTAGCAGACGTAGATGGTTGCCGTTCCTGCTCATCACGGCGAATCTCTGCTTTGGTCGGGCGTGGCGCAGGTTTAGGCGGTGCCGGTTTCTTTTTGCTACCGGCACTTTGCTCAGCGGCAGTCTCTGTTACCGCTCCGTCTTGCTCACTCCCTGACGGGGCGTTTTCCGGTGAACCTTCCAACGCGAATGACGTGCCCGCAGTGGCCTCCATACGATCTTCCGAGCGCGCCTCCATACTGATACTTAGACGCGGTACGCCCAGATCAATCTCTTGAGCTTCCATACGCTGCTTGAGCAGCAAGTTGAATGCCCGTGATACATCCCACTGCATTTCCGGCGCGGTGCGAAACCGCATGCGAAGTATAGGACAACCATCCTCAAAGCCCTGAACACCCTGCATTTCCAACGGCGACCATATGTAGTGGCGCATCATGGGATCTTTACGCAGCTCTTGAGCCGTTTCTTGCATCAACGTAATGGCATCGTCGATTTTCATATCAAACGGAATGCGGATGCGCATCAGCGCAATGCCGAACTGGCGCGACATGTTGTGAATGGACTCAATGCGGCTAAAGGTAATGATATGCACGACGCCGTCCAGGTCCCGCAGGCGCACGGTACGCAGCGTTAACCCTTCGACAGTCCCCATATGCCCATTGATCTGTACGAAGTCATCGACGGCCAGCGAATCCTCGATCAGGATAAATATCCCGGTGATCAAATCCTGCACAAGCGTTTGGGCACCAAAACCAATCGCCAAACCAATCACACCGGCACCGGCGAGTAGCGGCGTCACATTGACACCTAGGTTTGCAAGTCCGGCAATCACCGCAATAATCAAAATCGTCACAAAAATAACGTTACGAATCATCGGCGTGATGGTTTGCGCCCGCGCCTGATTGACCCGCCGGCCTCGGGAACGCGCCGACGATGTTAGCGCCCGCTGTATCGCGGTATCGGCAAAAATCCAAACCAACCACGCCAACAGAACAGTAGAACCCAGGCTAATCAGCGCTTGACCAATGCGCGCACTGGCCACCGCCTGCTGACCAAGGCCAAAGAACGAGCCGCCCCACACCTGCATGGAGAGTTCCGCAAATACCATCCACGAACAGATATGCGCCAACACAAAGCCGAAGCGCTCCAGACGTTTGCGGTATTGGCTGTAGCGATGACGGTGACGCCGCTTACCCATCCGCTCCGATTGGCGACGCAACAGTCCAGTCACCACCAGCGTGAGCACCAATAAGCTGGCTGAAATAATCGAGCGTGCCAGTGCAGTTCCCACATCACCAACGGTGATAAAAATCGCCAGCAGTGAGCCGCTCACCAATAACAGCGCAGGTATGTGCCAAAGCCCGCCCAGGGAGCGAATCATCTCGACAGCGGTGCTTGCGTCACGGCGCTGTTTGAACGGCCGATTACAGATTAGATGACGAACAGCGCGCTTGAATTTGATAATAAACCGCACAGCAAAAAGTGCTGCCAGCATATTGGAAAGGACGGACACCAGGCTCGAAAGCTCACTGCCTAATAGCTCTACCAGGCGAGTCGAGTTAACCGCATCCCCGAGTGCTACTAAGGCGCCAATGACGAACAGCCCACGCAGGGCACGCTGTTGAAGAAGCTGCACGGCAGTAAATCGATGACCGCGACTGAAGAAGGCGATGACGGTTTCAAATACCACTGAGAGCGCGCGACCACACAGACAGATATACGCCACGACCAGCACCAGTGTTCGCCCTGAGCTATCGGGGAGCAACTGCCCAATGCCCAGGGTGATGGCAAACGACAGCGCCCAAGGCAGCATGCGGCGCAAAAAATGGGCGGCCAGCAACCAGCCTTTAGGGTCGCGGGGCAAATCCAACGGCCACTCCCGCCGGTTGGCTACCTTACGTCCAAAGGCAATCATTGCAACCAGTAACAATCCCCAAATCAGCGCGAGCACGGCCCCTTCTGCGACCGCCTGGATCGCTTCACCCTGATCGGCGTCAGCATTGAGCGCGCGCAAATCTTCAGCGCCTTGAACCAGTTGGCGCGACCATTCGTCAATCGGAGAGCCACCCGCTTGAGCCTGGTCGCCAAGATCGCTGATGGTATCCGCGAGTGCTCCGAGCAGCCCCTGGCGCACAATTCCTTCGTCTTCGCTAGCCGCCTCAGCGGTGACCTGAAGCTCTCTCAGCGAATCAAGTAGTTGGCCACGCTGCTCTGCGTTTTCCAGCAGACCAATCACGTCGCTCAATGAGTCCTGGAAATCCGCCTCACTGACCTCTTCGCTTTGTTGCTCGGCGCCGCCTCCCAAACTAGGTAATGAGACGAGCTGTGCTTCAGCGTGCGTGATTGCCGTGCCTGTCAGCACCAGGCTCGCCAGCACAAAAAAGACAACGCTTATTACCGTATTGATTAGCCTGTGCTGTCGCACACTTCACTCCTGAAAATTAGCCCGAATGGCATCATGTTTAGCGTTTGCGGCGTCAGTTAATTCGCCCGCTAAGTCTCAACGCGTGACTATGATAGGCTGAGCGCTTAAACGTTCACCTCAGGGATGTCGAGATGACGCTACAAGCTCCGCCTAACCGCTTAAACAGTCACGGTAACCCCCGGCGTGTGGGCGTGGAAATTGAATTTGCTGGCCTTCCGCCCCACGACACGGCATTGATTGTGCGTGACCTATTTGGCGGTGAGCTTAACGTGGTAAGCCCTCATCGGCTACTGGTAGAGAATACCCGATGGGGCGTATTTGGCATTGAGCTTGATACTCAATATGCGCATCCCGACAAATCGTTGCTGGAAGAGCCCCAGACCCAAGACAGTGAATGGTCACGCCATCAGCATCAGCGACGCATCGAATTTCATCAAAAAACCCGTGAATTAATTGGTGATATGGTGACCGGTCTAGTACCCACCGAAATCGTTTGCCCACCGATTCCCTGGGATGAGCTGGAAGATTTAGACGCACTGTTCGAAACACTGCGTGAGCATGGCGCCAAGGGTACCGATGCTAGCCTGCTATATGGATTCGGTTTACACCTTAACCCGGAGGTGGAACGCTTTGACGTCGACTATTTGCTCGCCATGCTGCGCGCCTACTTATTGCTGGCTGGCTGGCTACGCGACGAGATTAAAGTCGACTTCACCCGCGAAATGCTTCCTCATGCCAACCCCTTTAACAAAGCCTACACGCTCAAAGTACTCGATAAACGCTATTCACCCGATCTCAGCACGCTAATTGACGACTACCTGCACCACAACCCATCGCGTAATCGCGAATTGGATATGTTGCCATTATTTGCCTATTTATGCCCTGATCACCCTCATGCGTTGCTGCATGCAATGCTCACCAAGCCACGCCCTACTTTCCACTACCGCCTTCCAAACGCGCAGCTTTCCCAGCCAGGGTGGGGGTCGGTAGTTGAATGGAATCGTTGGGTAGAAGTTGAGAAGCTCGCGTCTAATCCTGAGGTGCTGCTGGCTCGCTGCGCGGAGTATACCGACTACCATAACCGGCCTTTACTAACTCGCCTAAACGACAAACTGCACCACTGGTGGCAACGTAAACGCTAAGGCGCTCTAAGGTACTCTTCCTCTTTACCCTGACACTGTGAGTAATCATCTGCATGAGTCGCCCGCTTATCGGAATCACTACCTCTGACAAGAAAAGCCACTTAGCTTGGTGGTTCGATTGGTTTGCCGTATGGCGCCATGGCGGTAAGCCGCTGCGGCTGTCGCCATCGCGACCATTACCACCTAGCCTTGACGGTTTGATCATCGGCGGTGGCGACGATATTCAAGCCCATCTTTACGGCGGAGAGGTGCAGCTTAATGTGCGCCTGGACCCCGCACGGGATGAATTGGAACTTGCGCTGCTTGAGCGTTTTATCCCACTGCATACCCCTGTGTTAGGAATCTGTCGGGGTGCACAGCTGATTAACGTACACCTTGGCGGGACCCTTGATCCAGACATCTATACTACCCATGAAGGCCTGAAGCGACGCCGAACGGTACTGCCGCGTAAGACCGTTGATATTGTCGGTGCTAGCAAGCTGCACCGTTTGCTCGGCGTCACCTGGTGTCGGGTCAACAGCCTGCATCATCAGGCCGTTTATCAAGCGGGGAAAGGAATTGAAATCGTCGCTAGAGACAGGGATGGCTTGGTACAGGGCATTGAGTCTCGCGATCACGACTTTCTGATCGGCGTTCAGTGGCACCCTGAATGGCTGATTTTCAACCGCCCCCAGCAGCGCTTAATTCGCGCGCTGGTGACGGCATCACAGCGTCACGCTAAGCGTCAGCTATCAACTTAATACCGCTAATGCTGCATCGTAATCCGGTTCGTTCTTCAGCTCACTGACCAGCTCGCTATGCAGCACACGGTTGTTGGCATCAAGTACCACGACGGCCCGGGCGCAGAGGCCTTCCATTGGGCTGTTGCATAGCGCTACACCCCAGGCTTCGCGAAATTCGGGGTGACGAAAGGTAGACAAGGTTTCAACATTATCCAGCCCTTCTGCACCGCAAAAACGCTTGGCTGCAAAAGGTAAATCCGCAGAAACAACTAATACCACTGTGTCCGCTAGATTAGACGCCAGCTCGTTAAAGTGACGGGTCGACATAGCGCAGGTGGGCGTATCCACACTGGGAATAATATTGAGCACTTTGCGCTTGCCCGCGTACGTATCCAACGTGACGTCTTGCAAGTCAGTGTTGGTTAACGTCATCGCCGGCGCTTCTTGGCCTGTTGTTGGTAGCAAACCTGCGACGTCCATTGGTTCACCAGCTCGGGTGATTTTTTGCATTGCAAACTCCTTGTCGTGTTAAACATTCGGGGTAAACGTGGCAGGGCCCCTTTATGAGCAGGCCCTCTGTCGGACGTCCATGGTAGGCTATCTTTGTGTCTTTGCGGGCATCCCGCTAATGTCTTTGTTCAACGTTTTCGCTTCATCACACTGAGGTGGTGGCATGGCAAATGTTTTAATAGTTAAAACCGGCGACGCCTTTCCAGAAGTCGTTGACCAGCACGGTGATTTTGAAACACTCTTTGAAAAGCAGCTTAGCACTGAGCTGCCAGCACATTTAGACTTACAAGTGTGGGATGCCACCCGCTCTCCGCAGGCACCTGATTTAAAGACGCTAGCGGGAATTTTGATCACTGGCTCTCACAGTATGGTCAGCGAGGCAGAAGCCTGGAGCGAAGCGCTTAAGCCATGGCTTCAAGAGGCGTTAGCCAGCGACGTCCCTATGTTAGGGGTATGCTATGGACACCAGCTAATGGCCGCTGCCTTTGGTGGGGTGAGCGACTACCACCCTGCTGGCCGCGAGTCCGGCACTCGCTCAGTGCGACTCACTCAGAGTGGCCAACAGGACCCTCTATTTGGCCAACTGCCTGAACATTTTGCTGCTCACCTTACCCACGCCCAGTCGGTTATGAAGCCCCCCTTCGGCAGCACGATACTGGCCCACAATAGCCATGATGCTCACCAAGCGTTGCGCTACGGTCCGCGACAGTGGAGCGTGCAGTTCCACCCTGAGTTTACTGCGCCCGTTATGCGCGCCTATATTGAGCGCCAACGCGCCGCTTTGCGTGACCAGGGGGAGGATCCTGAAAGCCTGCTGGCTAACGTGACCGATTCCCCAGAAGCGACCAGCCTGCTGCAGCGCTTTTTAGGGTTTGTGTAGCGCTTAAAAAAACTCTTCGCAATACCCCTCTACTTACGCTGGTCACGACGTGAGGCTAAACGATCCGCCAAGCGTGTCGGTTCAGGCAGTTTGGTACGCCCCAGGCATCGCATCACCCATTCAAGAGATGTTTCAAGGGTGATGCGATGCCCAGGCGACACATACACCGGTTTGACCTTGGTGCGTGAGCGCAGCACCACGCCGATCGTCTCGCTACCCGCATAAAGCGGTGTTACATCGCCCCGCTGCTCGCCTACCTCAGCGTGTTTGCCATACAGGCGTGACTTGGCGATGCCGATGGTCGGCAAATCCAGCCACAGACCTAAATGAGCAGCCACCCCAAGCCTGCGTGGGTGAGCAACCCCTTGGCCGTCGACCATGACGAGTTCCGGTATGACGCTCAGCTTCTCAAATGCGCCCAACGCCGCAGGAATTTCACGAAACGATAGTAAGCCAGGGATATAGGGCATCCGGGTGGGTTCGCGGTGTACCACTTGCTCCACCACGCTTAAGTCCGGTGCGCTGGCTGGATCCCATTTCAGTACGACCACCGCCGCCCGGGTGACTTCGCCGCCCTCTTCAAAACCAATATCCACCCCGGCAATATGCTCAACCGGCGCTAAGCGATCAGCCAATTCCAAGCGTTTGGCCAACGCTGTTTGCAGTGCCCTCGCCTCTCTGGGCGCTAGATTCCATTCGTGTAGCAGTGCTGCCATATCCTCTTCCTTGATTTGGTGAATGGTAAATAAGGTAGCAAAAAAACGCCCCCGCACCAGTAAAGGAGCGGGGGCGTTAAGATGTTCTCAGGTGCCGCTTAACGGCAATTGAGCAATCCTTACACTAACGAAGGCTTAGGCGCGTTCGCGGCGACGAATGGGCGCATCGCCCTCGTCACGGCGGCGGCGCGGTGCGCGCTCAGCCGGGGCGCTATCTTCGCTGATTTCCAGCGGACGACCGGCCACACGGGCACGTGCCATCTTGGCTAGAATCGTCGAGGGCAGGCCACTCGGCAACTCCACCACAGAGAAAGCATTACGGATATCGATACGTCCGATACGCGCGCCTTCAATGCCACCTTCGTTAGCAAGTGCACCAACTAGCTGGCCTGGCTTAACGCCATCTTTGTGACCAACCGAGACGCGGTAGCGCGTCATGCCTTCGGTCGGGCCGCTACTAGTGCGTTCACGACGAGCGCCCGGCTTACCGGCAGGTGCGCCGTCACGCGTGGGCTTCTCTTTACGCGGTGCTTGCAGACGACCAATCGGGGCTTCGTCAGCACGTGCCATCGCGGCAAATGCGCAAGTCAGATCGATCGGATCGTGGCCTTCTTCGATCAGACGCTCAATCAAAGCACGCTGCTCTTCGGCGCCTTTGGTTAAGGACGCAATAACGCGCTGATGGAAAACGTCATCGCGATGGGCGCGAATAGCGGCTTCATCAGGCAGCGGCATTTCCGTCATTTTCTGACCGGTTGCCTGCTCCATCCAACCCACTTTGCGAGCTTCACGGAAGCCAGCAAAGGTAATTGCAATACCGCTACGACCAGCACGACCAGTACGACCAATACGGTGCGTGTAAGCTTCCGCGTCTTGGGGCAGGTCATAATTGATAACGTGGGTAATACGCGATACGTCAAGACCACGCGCCGCCACGTCAGTGGCGATCAGCACGTCGACTTTGCCACGCTTCAAACGCGTGATGGTACGCTCGCGCAGACTCTGATCCAGGTCACCCGACAGGCCAGCAGCGTTCACACCGCGAGCAGTCAACTGCTCAACCAGCGTGGTACAAGCAGCACGGGTACGTACGAAGACGATAGCCCCGTCGACCGGTTCAACTTCAAGAATACGCGACAGGGCTTCAAGCTTAGCGCCGCCGTCAACGCGTACAATGCGCTGTTCAATGTTTTCGCCGGTGGTGGTGCCAGACTCAATGGCTACCTTCACCGGGTTAACCAGGTAACGGTTAACAATGCGCTCAATTTCCGTCGGCAACGTGGCCGAGAAGAACACACGCTGAGCATCTTTCGGGGTATCGGCAACCACGCGTTTTACGTCGTCGATAAAGCCCATGCGCAGCATTTCATCAGCTTCGTCCAACACAAGCGCAGACAGACCATCAAGCTTAAGACTGCCACGATCCAGGTGATCGATAATCCGGCCTGGGGTGCCAACGATTACCTGAGCGCCACGCTTCAATGCGCCCAGCTGTTCACGATACTCTTGACCGCCACAAAGGATCGCAACTTCGAGACCTTTGAGGTTTTGACCATATTTACTAAACGAAGCAGCTACTTGCTGAGCTAGCTCGCGGGTCGGTGCCATCACTAGCACTTGCGGTTCGCGGCGCTGAAGTTCTAAACGTGACAATAGCGGCAAAGCAAACGCAGCAGTTTTACCCGTACCTGTCTGGGCTTGACCCAGCATATCGCGGCCTTCTAGCAGCGCAGGAATGGTTTGCGCCTGGATCGGCGAAGGGATTAGGTAGCCCTGTGCTTCAACAGCAGACAGAACGGCAGGCAATAGAGCCAGATCGCCGAAGCTCGGCGAGGCGACAGAAGTCGAGGTCATTAATCACACCTTGGTAGGCCGGCAAGTACCGGCAAAAAACATCGTAAGCGTCCCTGACTCTGTCATCACACAACGACATAAAATGTGATCGTTGTTGAAACAGGCACCGCCTAAGCGGTCATAGCCATCAATGGAGTCGGAGACGCCGGTCGCACCTAGCATCCGGTTGGCAAACACCGCTTTCACGGGCCAATCGTTGTGGCGACCTTCTGCGCCGATTTCACCCGTGTGGTGAAATACTGGAGGCGCGCCATCTACACAGCAATGAACATCTAGCAATTGGCGAGATGTTCCCGCAAGCGTCATTGCGTATAAAAACTACACAAGCGAACGCTTATCGTCGTGATGGAGGGGTCAACACATGCGAGGAGTGCGCATCCTAACACCGCATTTTGCTGATGACCAGTTTTTTAACGCCTGCCACCTTGAACCTCCAATCTTACACCATAGTGAATCATGGGCTTGCACTCGTGCATATTTCGTCTAACCTAATAGATGACTTATCAAGTTCACTATTTTCAAGGAGCGATGCGATGAACTGGGATCAGATCGAAGGAAAATGGACAGAAATGAAAGGAAAGGCACGTTCCAGCTGGGGTGAACTTAGCGATGACGAGCTTGATCAGATTGGCGGGAAAAAAGATCAGCTCGTTGGCAAGCTTCAGCAAAAATACGGTTTGGCTCGTGAAGAAGCTGAGCGCAAAGCGGATGAATGGGCCAATAACCTGTAGGCATTTAACACCCTAATAGTTTCAATG
>NZ_REBQ01000018.1 GCF_007692655.1 Halomonas sp. | reverse complement strand
ACTCGGTGGGCGGCGGTTTTGTCGTTGAACAAGCCCAGGTGGATATGCCGCTAGACGATTTAGGTGGGGCGACCCTTCCTTACAACTTCGATACCGCTGACCAGCTCTTGGCGCTATGTAAAAAAGAGCAGCTAAGCGTTAGTCGACTGATGCTTGAGAACGAGAAAGTCTGGCGGACAGAGGAGGAGATCAGAGACGAGCTGTGGCGTATCTGGCAAGTGATGTGTGAATGCATCGACAATGGATTAACCCACGAAGGGATATTGCCGGGCGGGTTGAAAGTTAAACGCCGGGCCAAGCTGCTTCACCAGCGTCTTCAAGCGGCCGAGCAGAACGACTGCCTGATAGCCTCGACGTTCTCAGCGATGGAGTGGGTGAATATTTTTGCCCTCGCCGTTAACGAAGAGAATGCTGCAGGGGGGCGCATGGTAACGGCGCCCACCAACGGCGCCGCGGGCATTATTCCGGCGGTATTACACTACTATATGAAATTTCAGCCCAACGCCTGCGAGAAAAACGTGGTGGATTTTTTGCTGGCGGCAGGCGCCATTGGCATCCTCTGTAAGAAAAATGCCTCGATCTCTGGAGCCGAAGTGGGCTGCCAGGGGGAGGTCGGCTCAGCCTGTGCCATGGCGGCAGCTGGCTTGGCTGATGTAATGGGAGGAACGCCCGAACAAGTAGAGCATGCGGCAGAAATCGGGCTGGAGCACAATTTAGGATTAACCTGCGACCCTGTTGGTGGTCTGGTTCAAGTCCCCTGTATTGAGCGCAATGCCATTGCAACGGTAAAAGCCATCAATGCCGCTCAAATGGCACTGCGTGGCGATGGCACTCACTTTATATCGTTAGATAAAGTGATTCGCACCATGCGCGATACAGGCCGAGATATGTTGGATAAGTACAAAGAGACATCCAAAGGTGGATTAGCTGTTAATGCCATTGAGTGTTAGGAAGAGAGTGACGAGGTGCCATCCGCCAGTCTCTGCTCAGCGCCTGAGCGTTGGGGTAGATATAGGCTAAGCTTGCGTGGCGAGTGCCCTGGTCACTTTTGACCAGGCGCTTGGAATTGTCGAGAAAGAAACGTCATCGGTGTGGTTGATTGTTATGTTATATTGTAACAATATTGAGTGGTGGATATGAAAAGGTCATGTACCTCCGGCTAAGTTTTCTAGCCATGCTGAAGTGCCCGTGCCCTTTGAATCTTAAAACCTTTAAACCACCGCTTGCTACTTCCCACTGTGGAGACGATATGACCGCGACGATTCGCCTCTATAACACGCTGACGCGCGCTAAAGGGCCGCTTCGCACCGAACGCCCCGACCGGGTGACCCTGTATGTCTGCGGGCCGACGGTTTACAACTTTGCGCATATTGGCAATGCCCGCCCAGCGGTGGTTTTTGATGTCCTTGCCCGCCTGCTGCGCCACGACTACCCAGAGGTGGTCTACGCGCGCAACTTTACCGATGTGGATGACAAGATTAATGCCGCCGCATTAGAAGCTGGCGTACCGATTGGTGCGATCACCGAACGCTATATTGAGGCCTACCACCAGGATATGCAGGCGCTGGACGTACTGCCACCGGATATAGAGCCTCGGGTGACCGCGCATATCCCCGATATTGTGGATCTTATTGAAACGTTAATCACCCGCGGCCATGCCTATGAGGCCCAGGGCCATGTGCTATTTGATGTGGCCTCTTACCCTGAGTATGGGGCGCTGTCGGGTCGCCGTCCTGAAGACATGCTGGCCGGCGCCCGGGTCGAAGTCGCTCCCTACAAGCGTAGCCCCCTCGACTTCGTGCTGTGGAAACCCTCAACGCCAGAAATGCCCGGCTGGCAGAGCCCATGGGGTCGTGGGCGCCCCGGCTGGCACGTGGAGTGCACAGCGATGATCGGCCAACACTTGGGGCATACCATCGATATTCACGGCGGTGGCCAGGATCTTATCTTTCCCCACCACGAGAACGAAGTTGCCCAGGGCACCTGCGCCCACGGCGCCCTGTACTGCCATACCTGGGTGCACAACAGCTTCATCACCGTCGAGGGGCAGAAAATGTCCAAGTCCCTCGGCAATGTGCTGCTGGTGCGCGATCTGCTTAGCCAGGCACCCGGCGAAGCGATCCGCTTTGCGCTGCTGGCGACCCACTACCGCCACCCGCTGGACTGGAACCCCCGGCGATTGGCCCAGGCGCGACAAACCCTGGCGCGCTGGTACCGCCGCCTAGCCGCTGTTACTGGGGATGAGCAGGGGGAAAAGGAGAGCTTAGCGCCGGATGCCGAGGTGCTGGAAGCGCTGCGGGATGACCTCAATGTGCCCCGTGTTATCAGCCGTCTGCACGAGCTATCAAGCGCCATTGGCGATGCCGCCAGTGCAGAGGATGCCCGGTTAGCCGCCCAACGGCTGCGTGCCTCCGCCGCATTGGTCGGCTTATTACAGCAACCGGCCGCAAGCGCCTTAAACGCCCTGCGGGAGTTGCCGGATCAAGCCTCGCCACCACGGCTGCCCGCCAGCCGGGTGGAAGTGCTGGTAGCAGAACGCCATCAAGCCCGCCAGCAGCGCGATTTCGCCCAGGCCGATGCCCTACGCCAGACCCTGGAAGCGGCCGGCGTGGTGCTCCACGACACCCCACAGGGCACCCAGTGGCAGTTCGCTGACGAGGTGGCGGTATGAG
>NZ_REBQ01000006.1 GCF_007692655.1 Halomonas sp. | reverse complement strand
CATCTAGCCATTCAGGGCGTAGGACTTACATCACTCGCTTAGCCAACAAGGGCGTCGGAGTGCGTTTACTTGCTGCTCTTGCGGGGCATGCTCATATTTCGACCACACAGCGCTACATAGATGTTAACGCAGAGCAGCTGGCATCAGCGGTTGAGTTGTTGTGATGCAGTATTTTTTAAAGAGTATCATACTTTTGCTTTATCAGATACTTAGCATAATCCAAATCAGAGGGTTTGTAGAGCTTCATAATATATGAGTTGCCCACTCGCCCATTCTTGTGAGTCCATGATTTTGCTTCTAATACTGTCTTCGGATCGTCCACAGTAAAAAAGTTCTTCGATTTTTGTCCGTCAGGTGAGATTTGACCGCGCGAGAAATCAATACTTAGATGATTTCTAAATATGCGCACAGCAGCAAACAACGAACTTCCTTTTTTAAATCCAACATAATATTTCATTGCGGTACATGTGACGTCATCCCAGCTATTAAGCTCCTCCTTAAGAGCTTCAAATAATTCCATTATACTCGCTGAGGCATTAGAGGTGTGATCTTCCTCTCTATATACTTTCACTTCATTTGATACCTGTTTGATCGGGCTCTCTGGGTTTGTATCAGCGACTAAATTAATATCTTCCTTACTGCTCGCTTGATGTTGAATAAGTGATATTACTCCCTGATCAAAACGTCTAATTTCCCAGAGTTCAAATGGAATATCACGGAAGTTAACACTATTTTTTTGATATGCGTTGAAGCTGGGAGAGATAAAAATAACCCGTGACGCTGACCAGTCAACATCATCACGACGTAAACTCTGATTGAGTCGTTCGTTATACTCCAAGATGAAATCGGCTTTGTTGTTTAACATCACAGAGAGATACGAGTAGCCTTGGTCAACTACCGAGTAGCTATTCCCTTTCTTGTACTCAATTATCACAAACGAATTGCTCTCCTCGTCAAAAGCAAGCGTGTCAACACGAAACTTTTCCACTGTTAGCTCAGAAGCTACAAACTGCAGGTTGAAAATTTCTGAGAGATTTTTCTCTACCAATTTTTGAATGTCTTTTTCGAGCAGAAAGCGTTCCTGCTTCATAGAGCTTAGATCGCCATTCGCTGTTAGCTGATATAAATACAAGGCAACTCCCCCAGTGAGCTTCGGCTTATCGATTGTGACTACTCAAGTCCAGCATACAACCCATAAAATTCAGGTAGGGGTTCATCTGCTCGCTGCTTTGACTGGTCACGCTCATATTTTGTCGACACAGCGCTAGATTGACGTAAGTAGCATCGCCGGTGGTAATCCTGTTTTGAGGTGATGGTAGTGATCTGGCAAATCAAGACGCCAAGGCATATTGGAAGCGAGTCCAATAGCCTGCCCCTGACCAACTTAGCACTACCACCACTAGCTGCACCGATAGGCATCGGAGATTTGTTAGGCAATCAAATCTATGATTGGATTAGTTCTGCTAGCTGGACCCGATTTCCGGGAGATGTTATCCGGAGCTGGTTTCCGCTTATCTCATATATTTGGCATTCTCTCTCGAGCTGTGCTCCCGTAGCCATCGAGCCTGTGCGACACCAACGCCCAGCGTCCCATTCCCATGTCCCTTCAGCTACCAGACTGTCGTCACGTATCACGGTCCAGCGATTTTCCGACAAAGTGACAATCCCGCCGCCCCCAAGTACAGCGCCGCGCTGCATGACTTCCACAAACTGAGCTTCGGTAGAAATTCTTTCAAAATTATCTGCAGAGGGCTGATTGTCCATGGCACAGCCGCTGATCGCAAGCGCGGCAAATATCAAAGTTGATGGGATAATATTCTTCATAGTTTCCTCATTTCGCTTGTGGTTCACAGGATAGTGCTCGCAAGTAGCACTTCTTTTACCAACAAGGTCAAGAGGTTCGCCAAGTGTACAGTTACCACTCGCTCAAAGCAGCCAGAAAGTTACAGTCTGGTGGGCAATCAAGCTGCGAAGCGAAGCAAGAAATTGGCGAGAAACGCGTCAGCCCCCCAACACCCGTGTCAGCGCTGCTTCACTTAGCTTGCCCAGCTCCACTGCATCTAACGCGCGGTGAGCCAGTGCTTCGCTTGGCACATAACCTTCACGCGCCACGCCCAGTGCCGCCAGTAGTGCAGTCTCCGTGATCTTACCTGCATCGAACAAATCAAACGCGCGCTCAGCAGCGGTCTTCACGGGAACAGCAGCTTGTGGCTCTACAGTATCCACATTCGCTTCAACTATTTCAACGTCAGCCCCGCCATCGCCCGCATCAGTCTCAATGCTTTTGTCGTCAGCTTCTGGTTCATTGGGCAGCTGTTCGTCAACATCGTCATCCGCAGCAACTGTGGCATTCACTTGCGACAGCTCCAAAGCCATGCCCTTGATACCTTGCGAACGCCGATACTCTTCGGGCGACAGCTCATAGCGCTTACCAGTCAACACTTCCTTGCGCAGTCGTGGTGTTAGGTGGCTGTAATGACGCTCAATCATGCCAATCGACGTGCCCATCTGTATTGCCAGCGTGTGCACGTCCATCCCGTCGTTGAGCAAGGCAAAGGTCGCATAAGTGTGGCGCAAGCTATACAGGGTGCGGTCCTGCCCAGTGCGCGGGCATTTCAGCAACTCTGTGTGTTTCATCAGCAACCTGAAGGTCTGACGCAGATTTTTGCTGACAGTGCCATCTGGCAGTCGAAACACAGG
>NZ_REBQ01000145.1 GCF_007692655.1 Halomonas sp. | reverse complement strand
TCAGGCTTTCCAAGCCGGGCGCATTTGCGTAGAATGCGGCCTCTTCATGCGTGGGTGTTGCCTGAAATACGCCAAATCGTAGCGGTGGCGCCACTCAGTGAAGGTCCTAATGGCACTAGGCAAGCCTTTGTGTAAGCTTTGCATCTCGCAAAATTTGTACGTCGCAGCTTTAGTGCCAAGAAAACAGCACGAGGAGTGTTCCGATAGCGATTAACGCTATGACCACACTCTCGTAACCTCAACCGAAGGATAGTTATCGTATGGTTACCATTCGTTTGGCCCGTGGTGGCGCCAAGAAGCGTCCCTTTTACCACCTGACCGTTACTGACTCACGCAACGCCCGTGATGGTCGTTTCATTGAGCGTGTTGGCTTTTTCAACCCGGTTGCCCGTGGACAAGAAGAGCGTCTACGCGTTGATCTAGACCGCGTTGTGCATTGGCAGAGCCAAGGCGCACAGGTGTCTGGCCGTGTTGCTGAGCTGCTGAAAGAAGCACGCAAACAGGCTTAAGTCTGCGTTGTGGGTCTGGTTGGTAAGATAATATAAGTGCTGTGGTTAGCTGAGGTCGTCAATGTCGCGTTTTGAAATAAGCCAAACTGACGACGCACATGTGGTGCTAGGCAAGCTGACTAGCCCTTATGGGGTGAAAGGTTGGCTCAAGGTATATTCGTATACAAGTCCCATAGACAGCATTTTAGAGTACCCGGAATGGTGGGTGCGCCAGGGCGAAACGCTCAAGCGCATTAAGATTGTTCAGGGGCGTCGCCAGGGCAAAGGGATTGTAGTGCAACTGGAAGGGGTCGATGACCGTAGCGCGGCTGAAGCGTTAGCCCAAACGGATATATTGATGCCCAAACAGTCGCTGCCGGAACTTCCTGAAGACGAGTATTATTGGTATGAGCTTGAGGGCATGGTGGTTTTCACTCAGGCGGGCGAGCGGCTAGGACGGGTAAGTTACCTGTTTGAAACCGGCGCCAACGATGTCATGGTGGTTCGCGGCGATAAGGATGCAATCGACAAGCGAGAGCGGCTACTACCGTTTTTACCAGACGACGTCATTGTCGAAATCAGCACCCAAGAGGGCCGTATGGTCGTCAATTGGGATCCTGAATTTTGAGTAAGCTGAGCAATGAGGTATCTCCCGACTCAATAGAGCCGGTGTGTGGTGAAAAGGAAGCAGTGCCGGCGATGTGGATTGGCGTCGTGTCGTTGTTTCCCGAAATGTTTGACGCGCTAACGCAACAAGGCGTGGTCGGCAGAGCGGTAGAGAAGCAGCGTATTGCGCTGGAGTTTTGGAACCCGCGTGATTACGCCACCGATCGTCATCGCAGCGTAGATGACCGCCCTTATGGCGGTGGTCCAGGCATGTTGATGAAAGTCGACACCCTTCGCGCAGCGATATTTGCGGCTCGTGAGCGGGCGCAACAAGCTACCGGCCAAGTGCCGACGGTGATTTATCTCTCGCCCCAGGGGCGTAAGTTAGATCAATCGGGCGTTCAAGCGCTGGCTTCCGCAGGGCCTTTAGTGGTCGTTGCAGGACGCTATGAAGGCATTGATGAGCGCGTAGTGGAGAGTGATATCGATGAAGAGTGGTCAATTGGTGACTATGTGCTGAGTGGCGGTGAGCTGCCTGCCATGGTGCTAATTGATGCAGCGGCTAGGCTGATTCCCGGCGTCTTGGGTCATCAGGATTCCGCTGTCGAAGACTCGTTTAATGACGGTCTACTGGACTGCCCGCACTATACCCGTCCAGAAAGCATCGACGGGCGTCAGGTGCCAGATGTGTTGCTAAGCGGTAATCATGCGGCCATCAAGCGTTGGCGTTTAAAGCAGTCATTAGGCCGTACGTGGCAACGTCGTCCTGATTTATTGGAAGGGCGCAAGCTAGATGCCGAACAGCGCAAGCTGTTGAACGAGTTTATCGAGGAACACGCTCTGTCCACTTTGCCAACTGACACTAAGTAGGCCAGAGCGGCGGTGCAGGACGGTTAGCTGACATATATACATGCATATAGAAAGCAGCCTACGTACCTGTGTCACCCATAACGATTCCCGCGTGGCTCGTTTCGAGCGCCGGGGTCACGGCTTCCGCCTCCCAATGATAGAGCGGTTAAGCCATTACGTTATTTAGGAGCATGAAGATGAGCAGCAAAAGTAAAGTGATCCAGGCGATCGAATCTGAGCAAATGGGCAAGGAAATCCCTGCGTTTTCGCCAGGTGATACCATCGTTGTGCAAGTAAAAGTTAAGGAAGGCACCCGCGAGCGTCTGCAGGCGTTTGAAGGTGTTGTCATCGGTAAGCGTAACCGTGGCCTGAACTCCGCGTTCACCGTGCGTAAAATTTCTCATGGTGTTGGCGTTGAGCGTACCTTCCAGACCTACAGCCCGCTGGTTGACTCTATTGAAGTCAAACGTCGTGGTGATGTGCGTCAAGCTAAGCTGTACTACCTGCGCGAGCGCAGCGGTCGTTCAGCACGTATCAAGGAAAAGCTGGCTTAAACGCCGCTGCTCCTCGGGCGCGCACTGTTCTGTTCTTAGATACGCGTCGCGCCCAGGTACCAAGACCCCGTCACCGCTTTGCGGGACGGGGTTTTTTTATCTAAATGCATGTTGATGCCGCTCTATCACATTGACGCTTTAGAACTGAACGTGGAGACCGCTGGCGTATGAGCGTTATTGATGCTTTTTTGGATGCCCTTTGGCTTGAACAGGGTGCCAGCGATCATACGTTAGCGGCCTATCGGCGTGATTTAATCGCCTGGCAGAGTCATTTGGAGTCCCATGGCGAAGCGCTGCTGGCGCCGCCGCCAGAGAGGCTTAGTGAGTGGTTTGCCAGCCGCCGTGAGCAGGGCTATCAGCTGCGTAGCAACGCACGTTTGCTTTCGACACTGCGCAGCTTCTATCGCTGGGGACGTTTAAATAATCAGGTAGCAAACGATCCGCTCACCGATATCAAGCTGCCACGGGTGATACCCGGCCTGCCTAACACCTTGGAAGAGGACGAGGTGGAAAGTCTGCTGATGGCGCCGGATACGGAAACCCCGTTGGGCGTGCGCGACCGCGCTATGCTGGAGTTGCTTTACGCCTGTGGCCTGCGGGTCTCTGAGCTAGTGGGGCTGACCGGCGATGCGGTTAACCTGCGCCAAAACGTGGTGCGGGTTCGTGGTAAAGGCGATAAAGACCGTCTCGTGCCCATGGGTGAGGAGGCGGCGGATTGGCTGGCGCATTACATGGCGTCGGCGCGGTTAGCGTTGATGAGCGACCCCACACGTCCGGCGCTGTTTCCAGGGCGGGGAGATAAGGCCATGACTCGGCAGACCTTTTGGCACCGTATTAAAGTCCATGCCATCACGGCAGGGATTACGCGGCCGCTCTCGCCGCATACGCTGCGCCATGCCTTTGCCACCCATTTATTGAATCATGGGGCCAATTTGCGGGTCGTACAGCTGCTGCTGGGTCATAGCGATTTGTCGACGACCCAAATTTACACCCATGTAGCCCAGGCGCGCCTGGAAAGTCTACATGCAGAACACCACCCAAGGGGTTGAATTGATGATGCGTCAACGCGGTTTTTTAGCAATGCCTTTACTGACACCTTTCTCGTTCATGACGCTATTGATAGCGGGGAGCCTGCTTCCTGCGGCAGCCCAGGCCGATGCGGTGGCCGACCGCCTGGCTGGATCACTCAGCGTTAATGGCCAGTCGATGCCGGTGGAATCGGTGACCGGGACCCCAATGGATGGCATTTATCATGTGCGTTTGGAGAGCGGCGAATCGTTCTACTCCAATGCAGATGGTAGCTACTTTTTAGTCGGCAGCCTGTATGAGAATGCTGAAGATGGCCTGGTAAACTTGACCGAACAAGAGCAGAACCAGGAGCGAGCTGATGCGCTAGCCGCTGTGCCTGAAAGCGAGCGGGTGATCTACCGCGGCGCTGAGGAGCCTAAAGCCACCATTGTGGTGTTTACGGATCCAAGCTGCCCTTACTGCGCGCGTTTGCACGAAACAATTCCTGAATTGAATGACCTTGGTATAGCCGTGCACTACTTTGCGTTTCCACGTGCTGGTATGAATAGCGCTGTAGCGACGACGCTGCAGCAGGTGTGGTGCTCGGATAATCGCAGCGAAGCAATGAACCGTGCCAAGGAAGGCCAGGCTATTTCTGGCTCGGCGAACTGCGACAATCCCGTGGCAGGTCAGTATGATCTAGGCAGGGCGCTTGGCGTGCAGGGTACGCCAGCCATTATTTTACCTGACGGACAGCTAGTGCCGGGCTTTGTGCCTCCTGAACGGCTCACCGCCATGTTAGGCTTGGATGACGAATAGTAGAGCGTGAAGTAGATGGCGAACCGCGCTAAGAGACTATCTTAAACGTCGACCTTTAAGCTTAAGGGTCGAACCATAAGATCAAATTCAACACCGTATTTAAGGCCAGCACCACTTGGTGCGCGACAAAAAAGGGGAAGTATTTTGAAACCGGTAAGAGTAGGTATTTGTGGTTTAGGCACTGTCGGTGGCGGCACCTTCAACGTATTGACCCGCAACGCCGATGATATTGCGCGTCGTGCTGGCCGCCCTATTGTGATTGAACAGGTTGCTCACCGCAGTATTCACCCTGACTGCGATATTACCGGCATCAATGCCACCTCTGATGTGTTTGAAGTCGCTACCAACCCCAATGTGGATGTTCTGGTGGAGCTGATTGGCGGGTATGATATTGCTCGCGAGCTGGTATTGACCGCCATCGCCAATGGCAAGCACGTGGTCACCGCCAATAAAGCGCTTATCGCCGTGCACGGTAATGAAATCTTTAAGGCCGCTCATGAAAAGGGCGTCATTGTGGCCTTTGAAGCCGCAGTGGCAGGCGGTATTCCCGTGATTAAATCACTGCGCGAAGGCCTGGGTGCCAACCGTATTGAATGGGTGGCGGGCATTATTAACGGCACCGGCAACTACATTCTTACCCATATGCGCGATGAAGGGCGGGCGTTTGAAGACGTGCTCGCCGAAGCCCAGGCGCTGGGCTATGCCGAATCTGACCCCACTTTTGACGTGGAAGGCATCGATGCGGCGCACAAGCTAACCATCCTGGCCTCGATTGCCTACGGTGTTCCGCTGCAGTTTGAGAAAGCCTTCACCGAAGGTATTTCCCGAATTACCGCTGAAGACGTCGAACAGGCCGACAATCTGGGCTACGTGATCAAGCACCTGGGGATCTCTAAGCGCACCGACCAAGGGTTGGAGCTGCGCGTTCATCCCACACTGATTCCCAAAGAGCGCCTGCTGGCCAATGTTCACGGCGTTAAAAACGCCATTGCGATTATGGGTGATGCGGTTGGTCCAACGCTTTACTACGGCGCAGGCGCAGGCGCAGAGCCGACTGCCTCAGCGGTAGTCGCGGATTTACTGGACGTGGCGCGGGATATCTCCACCGATCACCACTACCGGGTTCCCTACCTGGCGTTCAGCGGCATTGACGAAGATGTTAGCCAGTTGCCCATCATGCCGATGGAAGACATTATTACCGCCTACTACTTGCGTCTTCTGGCGGTAGACCGCCCAGGCGTTCTGGCGCGGGTGGCGACGATTCTTGCTGAACAGGGCATCTCTATCGAAGCACTGATTCAAAAAGAGGCCACCGAAGGCGAGCTGGTGCCCATCATTCTGCTGACCCACCGCACCAAAGAGAAGCAGATGAACGAAGCGATTCGTGAAATCGAATCCATGGCCGATATCGCCGGGCCGTTAACGCGCATCCGCGTGGAAAGCCTGGACGAAGGGGAGTAATCCAAATGCGCTATATCAGTACGCGAGGCAAGGCGCCCGCGCTCTCCTTCGAAGAAGTGGTACTCACCGGCATGGCCAGCGACGGTGGGCTCTATGTGCCAGAAACCTTGCCCGAGTTCTCCCACGCAGAACTCGCCGACATGGCCGGGCTCTCCTACGCGGAGATCGCTTTTCGGGTGATGAAGCCGTTTGTGAACGGTGAAATCGACGACGCTACGTTCCATCGCATCGTCACTGAGGCCTACGCGACCTTTAACCACGATGCGGTACTGCCGCTCAAGCAGCTGGATGCTAACCACTTTCTGCTTGAGCAGTTCCACGGCCCGACGTTGGCATTTAAAGACGTGGCGCTGCAGCTGCTGGGCCGCCTGCTGGACCACTTCCTGAAAAAGCGCGGCGAGCGCGCAGTGATCATGGGAGCGACCTCCGGCGATACCGGTTCAGCGGCGATTGAAGGCTGCCGCCACTGCGACAACCTGGATATCTTTATTCTGCACCCCCACAACCGGGTCTCGGAAGTTCAGCGTCGTCAAATGACCTCGGTGCTGGCCAATAACGTCTTTAATATCGCCATTGAAGGCAATTTTGACGACGCCCAAGCGATGGTGAAAGCCAGCTTTGCCGACCAGACGTTCCTCAACGGTACCCGTTTGGTGGCGGTAAACTCGATCAACTGGGCGCGCATTATGGCGCAGATCGTGTACTACATCGCATCAGGCGTTGCCCTGGGCGCGCCGCACCGTGAAGTGAGCTTCTGCGTGCCGTCGGCCAACTTCGGCAACGTCTTTGCTGGCTATATGGCCTATAAAATGGGTCTGCCGGTGAAGCAGTTTATCATTGCCACTAACGCCAACGACATTCTCCACCGCACGCTGGCCGCCAACGACTTCTCCAAAAAAGAGCTGGCGGCGACGCTCGCGCCCTCTATGGATATCGTGGTGTCGTCCAATTTTGAGCGCCTGCTGTTTGATGCCTATGACCGCGACGGCCTTGCCGTAGCCGCGCTACTTGAACGCTTCCAGCAAGAGCCGTCGGCCCTGGCGGATGCGCCGCTAGCCAAGCTGCGCGAGAAGTTCTCCAGCTACAGCGTGGATGACGCGACGATTCTGGAAGCCATCCGTGACGCTCACAAGCGCACTGGTGAAATGCTCGATCCGCATACCGCTACCGGCTACCGTGCAGCGGAGCGCGCCCGTGCGGACCAGTCGACGCCAATGATTACCCTGGCGACGGCGCATCCGGCGAAGTTCGCCGAAGCCGTAGTCAAAGCGGGCTTCCTGGGCGTGCCATTGCCGCCGCATATGGAAGACCTTATTGAACGTGAAGAGCGTTACACCGTGCTGCCCGCCGAGCTTGCTGCCGTTCAGCAGTTTGTCGTGGAAAATCGGCGTTGAGGCCTACTCTTTGAGACATCAATGACCGCAGTGACAGATTTACCCCAACGCACGCTGTCTTCTAACACGCTGTCCGCTAGCACCTCCGGGCCACGCTTAGAGCCTCGTCCTGTGGACGAGGCGCTCTATGTCCGTGCCCAGGCGGAAGGGTTAAGCGAGCTACAAGCGCGACTACTGGCCTCACGTCTGCCCGGCTATAGCGGCGAACTGCTACCGTTAATCGCCCCCAGCCTGCGCTATTTGGCACACCCGGAAAAGCTTGCCGATGGCCGCCGCGCCGCTGAACGCATCGCTCAAGCGGTGGCCGACGGTGAAGCAATCGGTATTCTCACCGACTATGACGTGGACGGTATTACTTCCCATGTGGTGATTCGGCGCACGCTGGTAGAGCTGTTTGGGGTGCCAGAAGGCAAGCTGCACAGCCTGATTGGCCACCGTATTCACGACGGCTACGGCATTAGCCTGCCGTTGGTGGAGCGTACCCTGGCACAAAAGCCGTTTCCCACCCTGGTGATTACTGCCGATTGCGGCAGTAGTGATGAGCCGCGTATCGCGCGCTTAAAAGCGGCGGGAATTGATGTGGTGGTCAGCGATCACCACGCACTGCCGGTGGAAGGCCCACCACCTTCCGCCTACGCCTGCGTGAACCCTACTCGGGTGGATTGCGACTACCCGGACAAAACCATTGCCGGCTGTATGGTGGCCTGGCTGTTGATGTCGCTGGCCCGTGGCGTGCTGATCGAGTGGGGAGCCCTGTCAGAGTCGACGCCCAAGCTGTCGCCCTGGCTCTCCTATGTGGCGCTGGGCACGGTGGCCGACTGTGTCTCCCTGGGCGGCAGTCCTGCCAACCGTGCGGTAGTCAATCAAGGCTTAAAACTGATCAACCGGATGGATGCGGCGTGCTGGCGTGCGATGGCCACGCGCTTAGGCGCTGACAGCGTCCCTTTCAATGCCGAAACCCTAGCCTTTCAGATGGGCCCGCGGATTAACGCCCGCTCGCGACTGGACGACCCCTACGCGGCGCTGCACTTTATGCTTGCCGAGAACGATGGCGTGGCCAATCGCCAGCTCGACGTGCTGGATCAGGATAATCAGTCCCGTAAAGCCATCGAAGCGGATATGGCCGCCGAGGCGCGGACTCTTTCCTCCGCGGCTCTGGAGGCTGATGAGCCCGCCGTGGTAGTGCTACTGGAAGATGGGCACCCCGGCGTTCAAGGGATCGTCGCGTCGCGCTTGGTTCAGGCCTTCGGGCGTCCGGCTTTGGTGCTTACCCAGGCGTCGGCGCCGGGCATGCTGACCGGCTCAGGGCGCTCCATTGATGGGCTGCATCTGCGCGATGCCCTGCAGCGTACCTATGAGCTTGCTCCTCAGGCGCTGCCGCGCTTTGGCGGCCATGGTGGGGCGGCTGGGGTTGGCGTGCCACGGGATCAGCTTGAGGCTTTTAAAGCCGCTTTTCTGCAGGCGGTAGGCGAGCAGTTAGGAGGACGAACACTCTATCCGCGGCTATGGACCGATGGCGAACTCTCGACGGCGCAGCTTTCGTTGACCACCTTGCAAGAGATTGAAACTCTCGGCCCCTACGGGCGAGAGTTTGATCCGCCGCTGTTTGAAGGGCGCTTTATTGTTGAAGCGCTGCGCCCAGTGGGTGCTGAAGGCTCACACCTGATGCTGGAGCTTTCCACCGGGCCGGTCACCTGCAAAGCAATCTGGTTTCGCGCCTTAACGCCGGGGGAGCTGCCTGGGTTCAGCGTTGGCGATACGCTGCACTGTGCCTATAAGCTTAACCGCAATCGCTGGCGCGGCCGCGAGACGCTGCAGTTGATGGTTGAGCACGCCAGCGCTATTTAAACCTCACAACAATTTAAGTAAGGACGCCGACATGCGCGTGGAAGATTTACCCAAGGACCAACATCGGCCCTATGAAGATGTCATGGCGATGCTGCTGGGGACGTTCTTTGTCGCGCTGGGGGTGACCTTTTACACCCATGCGGTGCTTCTCACCGGTAGCACCGCAGGCTTGGCGCTGTTGCTCAGCTATATGACCAGCAACGTAACCGGTTGGGGCTTCGGGGTGTACTTTTTTGCCATTAACCTGCCGTTTTACTACCTGGCGGTGAAGCGCATGGGCTGGAGTTTTACCCTGCGTACTTTCGCCGCCATAGGTTTGGTCTCGCTGTTTTCGGAGCTAACCCAGGGCTGGGTGCAGTTCGCCAACGTGCCCTCGCTCTACGCCGCCTTAATGGGCGGTGCACTAATGGGTATCGGCATGCTAATGCTGTTCCGTCACCGCACCAGCCTGGGTGGCATCAATATTCTGGCGCTCTATTTGCAAGATAAACATGGCTGGCGCGCGGGTTACGTACAGCTGGCCATTGATGGCGTTATTCTGCTGATCGCCTTAACGCAACTGCCGCTTGATCGCGTGGGCTACTCGGTGCTTGGCGCGCTGACGCTAAACTTGATCATTGCCCTTAACCATAAGCCTGGTCGCTATATTGGTGTGAGCTAGAGAGTCTACGTCAGCCAGAACCACCAGATGATCAAGGCGATAAGGCTCAGACCTGTAAGGTTTACCAATAAGCTCATAAGGCGTTCTCCTGGCGGAGTAACTTCCGCCGCCGCAAACGGTTGGCGTTCGTTACCACGGTAATTGAAGAAAGTGACATGGCCGCGCCTGCGATCATCGGTGAGAGCAACATGCCGGTGAGCGGATAAAGCACCCCCGCAGCGATGGGAATGCACAGCACGTTATAGCCAAAGGCGCCGACTAAATTCTGTTTGATATTGGTCAGGGTGGCGCGGCTAATCTCAATCGCCGCAGCGACGCCATGCAGCGAACCACGCATAAGGGTGATGCCGGCGCTCTCAATGGCCACATCGGTGCCCTGACCGATGGCAAAGCCCACGTTCGCCCTGGCTAGCGCTGGAGCGTCGTTGATCCCATCGCCGACCATGCCGACGATTTCCCCCGCTTTTTGGCGGCGCTCAATTTCGGCGTGTTTATCTTCGGGTAACAGCCCCGCCCGGTACTCATCAATTCCCACTTCCTGGGCAATCGCCTTGGCGGTGTGCTCGTTATCACCGGTTAGCATAACGATGGTTAAACCGTCTTTTTGCAGGCGTTTGATCGCGGCCACGGTGTCGTGGCGAAGTGGATCGCTGATCCCGAATAGCGCGCTGAGTTTGCCATCCACTGCCAGATAAACCAGCGTACGGGCCTTCTCTTCTAATGCTCTCGCCTGGGTTTGCCCATCGGCGAGGTCGACGCCCGCTTCGGTTAATAAGCGCGCATTACCTAACAGCAGTACTTTGCCGTCAGAGGTTTGGGCGCTTACGCCACCGCCGGTAATGCTGTCAAAGTGCTCAACGGTTAACGGGGTTGCGCCATTCGCTTCAGCATAGTTAACCAGCGCGCTGGCAAGGGGGTGCTCCGAACTGCGCTCTAGCGCCGCCACCCAGCCCATTACCTGTTCCGGTTTGCCATTAAGCACTTGAGCATCTGTCACACTGGGCCTGCCTTCCGTGAGCGTACCGGTTTTATCGACCACGAGGGTAGTGAGTTTGCTGGCGGTTTGCAGCGCTTCGCCACTGCGTACCAACACGCCGTTTTCTGCCGCCTTGCCAATGCCAATCATGGTCGAAATCGGCGTGGCCAGACCAAGCGCGCAGGGGCAGGCAATGATCAATACCGTGGTGGTAGTGACCAGCATATAAATGACCTGAGGCGCTGGCCCGAGGTTGAACCACGCCAGGGCGGTGAGCACTGCAATAATCATGACCGAAGGCACGAATACGCTGGAAACTTGATCGGCTAGCTCGCCAATCGGGGGCCGTGAGTTCTGAGCGCTTGCCACCTGTTCCGTAATCTGGCCCAGGCGGGTGTCAGCACCCACCCGGGTTGCGCGATAGATCAAGCTGCCTTTGCCATTCACGGTGCCAGCGCTAACCTCATCCCCAGCGCCTTTAGCCACCGGTAGCGGTTCGCCGGTAAGCATTGATTCATCAATATGACTTTGCCCTTCAACCACCTGTCCATCCACCGGTAGCCGTTCGCCAGGGCGTACCCGAACGTGGTCGCCTGATCCCACGGCGTCAATATCGACCTCTTGCTCTTGACCGTCGCGAATAACACGTGCCGTACGACTTTGCAGATCAAGCAAACGCTTCAAGGCATTGCTAGTACGGCCCCGGGCGCGTAGCTCGATGGCATTGCCAAGTAGAATCAGCCCGATCACCATGGCGGAGGCCTCAAAATAGATGTCATGGGCGATCGCTGGTAACCACGGTGCGAACAGCACTACCGCCATGGAGTAAAGCCAGGCAGTGCCGGTGCCCATGGCGACCAACGTGTCCATATTGGCCTGATGATGCTTCAGGTTCTTCCAGGCGTTGACGAAAAAGTGCCGTCCTGGGAAGACGAGTATGCCCAGTGTTAGCACGCCTATCACCAGCCAGTAGAGACGCCCCAAGCCCACTGGGTGGGGATGATAGACGAACATGCTGAGCATGAGGGGAAGCGCTAAGGCCAGTGAAACAGCGCTGCCACGTAGGCGCTTCTGGTAGGTCTTGGCATCTTGTTCAGCGCGGCTGCGTTCGGCTTCGCGCATATCCACAATGGGCTCAGCGCGATAGCCCGCTGCCTCAACGGCAGTGATCAACGCCTGTGTACCCGCGCTCCCATACACCTGGGCGGAGTGGGTGGCAAAGTTAACGCTGGCGGTGTCGACGCCCTCAACCCGCTCAAGGGCCTTTTGAACGCTCTTGACGCAGCTGGCGCAGGTCATTCCAGCAATGGCTAGGCGCTGCTGTTTGCCTTGCCCTGCGGCTCCCCCGCTCTGCTCAGCACTGGCCTCGGGCGCCTTGTTGTCTGACGGTGCCGTGGCTGCGTCGCCAGCGAGTGATTTAGTCGACGGATAGCCCGCCTCGTTCAACACCTGGTCAAGCTCAATGCCGCTGAGGGTTGAGGCGACCTCAAGACGCTTTTCACCAGGCGTACCGATAACATCGGCATGTGGGTCGATGCTTTGCACCGCTTCGCGCATACGCTTCACGCAGCCTTGGCAGTTCATGCCGGGAATGATTCGCGTGGTGACGTTAGGGGTAGTTGGGTCAGCAGCGTCGTTCATGGTGTTTCCTTGGCAGACGTTGTCTCGGGGAAGCTCTCAATCAAGCGGCACACACTGTGCCCATCAGGGGTGCCATCGGGCATATGCTGCCAACTGGCCAGGGCATGCTCCATGCGCTCGGCAAGTGCTTCCAACTCGGCAATACGCGATCTTATTTGCGGCAGACGGCTGGCAAGCAGGTCACGAACCAACGGGCACGGCGAGTCCCCCTGGTCGGCGTGGGTGAGAATGTCGCGAATTTCCGCCACGCTAAACCCCAGTTTGCGTGCTCGCTGAATAAAGCGCAGCCGCTCTAAGTCAGTATCTGAAAAAAGCTGATAGCCGTTATCTGGATGGCGTTCGGGGGCAAGCAGCTGTTCACGGGCGTAATGGCGCACCGTTTCGGCGGTCACGCCGCCTCGTTTCGCAAGCTCATTCACCTTCATGGCCTGTTCTCCCCACCCGTTAAATTGACATCATCATGTTAGTTTAAAACCTGTGTGTTACCCATAGGTCAAGGGGGCGCTAGCGATCAGTCAAAATGACTAAAACACTGATTTAAAACGGTCGTGCGACTAATGTATAAGCGTAAAATAAAATAAAACGCTCGTTTGCCCTTGAACCTTTGGCCCAGTTGCGAGAAAACAGTCATGTAAAAATAACGAGGGTGGATCGTTGGTATCCACTGGATCATCGGGAAGAGAGGCCCACTATGAATAATAACTTCAATAAGCTAACCCTGGCCGCTGCTATCACAGCGGTTGCCTTCGCCAGCCAAGCCCACGCGGGCGGGTACCAAATCAACGAGCAGAGCGTCAGTGGGCAGGGCTATGGCCATGC